>CAYPIV010000009.1:0-14647 GCA_964410895.1 uncultured Ruminococcus sp.
CGCGTCCGTCATCCCGCACGGAAACACTTCCGTCCGGATGCAAAGTAACTTCTAGCCGATTGCACCGCCCAGCCAACGCTTCGTCAATGGAGTTGTCTACGATCTCGTATACCAAATGGTGCAATCCCCGCAAAGACGTGGTACCGATGTACATTCCGGGACGTTTGCGGACCGCTTCTAATCCTTCCAATACCTGAATTTGATTTTCGTCATAAACGTGCTCTTGATTTTCCATGTTGCTGATTTGAGAGCATACGCTCTCGGTTCCCCTTTCAAAGCTTTGGTCTCATTTCGAAAGCTTGCCGCTTCGTTTTGATCCGTTTCGGCACGAGACCGAAGATCTCGTTGCCGCGCATCGTTCTTGAAAAACACGTTACCGCATCCTTCGTTTCATATCCCGATCCTGTTTTTTCATACTTCATCCGAAACGCGGATGTTCGATCCGCCCGCATAAGGAAGCGCCGGACAATTGCGAAAAGCAAACGCGATACCGTCCGTTTTCGGTCCGGTACACAATAAAAGACTTCGGGATCTCTTCGGAGGCGAATTCCACCGCCTTCTCGACGTCCGCACGGGAAAGATACCGTTTGGTGACCGCGGACACCGTAGCGGTATCCGCATCAAAGATACCGACGATATCCCGGATCCGAATATTTTTGTTGTTTCCGACATGAAGATACATCTGTTCACACCACCGTACTTTTTAAAATCCGCCGTCATCCGAACCGAGTCCGTCTTTCTGTTTTTCGAGCAAAGCAAACCGCATTTAAACGGATCCGGTACGTTGCGTATACGTACCGTTCTCCACACGGATCACGTTTCCGCCAACGATCCCGCTTTCCTCACACGCGGTCATGATCACCTGCCGTCCGCGCATTTTGGAAGACAAATATTCTCTTCTTGACGGATCCAGCTCCGAAAAGACATCGTCAAACAGGAATACCGGCTTTTCGCCGCAAACAGACGCGCAAACTTCGCCTTCCGCCAACTTCATCGCAAGCGCCAAGGACCGTTGCTGTCCTTGAGAAGCAAACGTTCTTGCGGAACGTCCGTTGATACGAATGTCGATATCATCTCGATGAATGCCCCAAAGCGTACTGCCCGCAAAGATCTCACGATCCGTATTCTCGGTCAAAAGCGCAAGATAGCGCGCTTCCACCGCAGAGAGATCCGTGTACATCCCCTCATCCAAAGCCGCATTTCCTTCATAAACGGCATCCGGCTTTTCACGCGATCCGGTCATTTCCTCAAAAAAGGTCCGGATGTGTTCCTGCGCCTGCACGAGATAGGAATATCGGTAGCGCGAAAGCACGGCGGCTTCATGCGCCAACTGCCGTGACCAAAACTCGGCAGTGTCCGAAAACGGCTTTGTATTTTCTTTCGCACCTCGAAGCAGTGCGTTTCGCTGTTTCAAAATTTGGTTGTATCGCTGCAACGTTTTCAAATAGACCGGATACAGCTGAGAAAGCGCGACATCCAAATAATTCCGGCGCATCACCGGTCCGTCCTTGATCAGTGAGAGATGTTCCGGGCAAAACAATACCGTTCGCAACGCGCCGATCATCTCGGATACTTTCGTCACCTTTACGGAATTGTGTTCGATCTGACGACGTTTGCCCCTCATCATTCGGACCGTAATATTTTGCCGTCGCACGGAATCGGAAAAATCCATGCTCAATTCGCAAAAATCGGTACCGAAGCGAAACAGATCCTCCTCGTGCTGCGTGCGAAAGCTTTTTCCGAGCGCCGCAAAGCGGATCGCCTCCAGCAAGTTGGTCTTTCCCTGCGCATTGGCTCCCAGCAGAATATTCACACCGTCGCAAAACAAGACGTCCGCAGTCGCAATATTTCGGAAATCGGAGATCCGAATTCGATTGCACTCCATAGATCCGAGATCATTCCTTCATTCGAACCGGCAACAGCATAAACAACTCTTCGTCGTCTTCGGCTTCCGCCGCCGCAGGCTCAATATTGATCCCCGTCAAAGCGGACGTCATGGAGATCTTAACGCGTTCCGCGTTGCATGCACGCAAACTATCGATCAAATACCGGTTATTGAAAGCGATCAGCAGATCTTCTCCCTCGTGTTCGATTTCCAATTCATCGTACGTACTTCCCATGGTCGACACCGCGGAAATTTTCAACAATCCGGATTCAAACATCAGTTTAACATGAGAACGCACGCTTCCCGCCACCTTTTCTTCGGTGATCAGCGCCGCACGCTCCAACGCGGAGATCAACGCATCGCGATCCACAACCGCAAAGATCCGGTGCGTTTTCAAAATGATGCGGTCATAATCAATGTATTGCCCCTCGATCAGACGAGAAAAGAAAATGATCTCGCCGATATGAAAAACGATCGTTTTACGCGTCAGATAAATCCGTACGGACTCCCGTTCATCGTCCTTCAGCAGTTTGAACAATTCGGTTACGGTCTTGGTGGGAAGAATGAAAGAAAAGTGCAAAGCACCGTTGTCTTTGTTCTTGTTTTCAATATCCGTTCCCACAACGCTTTTCGCAAGCTTAAAACTGTCGCACGACACGACCGTCAAGGTTCCTTCCGAGACCGCACAGTAACATCCGTTCAACACCGGGCGCTGGTCGTTGGTTGCCATGGCGTACATGACCTTGCCGAGCATTGCCCGCAAAACGGATTGCCCGATAACGAATCCGTCGTCGGTAACCAGATCCGGCGTTTTCGGGTATTCGCTTCCGGCAAGAGCGTTCATACGATGGCTGGATCTTCCGCTGGCAATACAAGCTTTATAATTTTCATCCACCGTCAGGGTGACAAATTCTCCGTCCATAACGCGCAAAGTCTGTTGGAATTTCTGGGCATTGATGATCGCAACCCCCGGTTCTTCGACCTGTGCGGTAACCGAGATCCGCATTCCTTTTTCCAAATCGAATGTGGTCATGACGCAAGTTTGATCTTCATTGGCTTGCAACAAGATCCCCTCTGCTGCTTGTTGAGTTCCTTTATTGGAAACGGCGCACATCAACGGGGCAATTGCTTCGCTGACGGCTTGACGGTTAAAAATAATTTTCATATTGCGATCCTTTCATATAGTTCAAAGTAAAAAACTCGGGAGCATTCTCCGCATGCTCGCTTTGCGAACGTCTATACGGAACGGCTCCGCTTTGGCAGAACGAAAAGAGAGAAAAGAATAAAGTAATAAATAAAGTCGTAGTAGTAGAGGGCGGAATCCCCTGTGGAAAAACGCAAAATCTCCTTATAAAACAAGAAGAAATCACACGTCCGAAGTTTGGATTTTTTGTTGAAAAGCAGAAAGGTTTCCTGTGAAAAAAAACAACCCTCGCTGTGGAAAAAAAGACAAGCCGATCGTTCGTGGCTGTTCAAAACGGATTTTTTCGGAGCGGCATTCGAATAATACGTTTTTCCACAGGGGAGATCCTGTTGAAAAATGTACCGTCGGCATTCGAATCAGCGGAAAAACGACCGGTTGGCGCAGATCCTGTCGAAAAAAGATCCAACAGGCTGTTTTGGCTGATACGACAAGGAGTTTTTTCACCTTTTCACCGGATTCCGACAAGTGTTTCCAACACTTTCCAACAGGTTTTCCACAGGTGTGGGAAACTATGTGGAAAACTTGTGAGTTGCCTGTTAAGAAAGGACGCCGAGTTCTTTTTTCAGATCGTCGATCTCTGCGGCGAATGTTGCGTTGAGATTGTAACGGGACTGCATGGTATTGTAAGATGTAATGATGGTGGAATGATCTCGTTTGAATACTTTTGCAATGTTCGGAAAGGACATTTCGGTTAATTCCCGGATCAAAAAGATGCAAACGTGACGTGCGGCTGCGATCTCTTTGTTCCGCTTCGGACCGATCAGATCTTCTTTGGAAATGCCGTATTTGTTGTAAACGGCGCCGAAGATCTTATCCACCGTGACACTGATCGGTTCGGCATCGCCGAGCAACTCGGAAAGGCACTCGTGCGCAACTTCCATAGTGATCTGCTTTCCGGAAAGAAACGTCAAGGCACCGAGCTTTTTGATCGCTCCTTCAATCTGACGAATATTGGAACGGAGATTTTCACCGAGAAATGTCAGAACATCGTTCGGAATGATGATATTGACCTGCTCCGCTTTCTTTTTGATGATCGCGATCCGCAATTCCAGATCCGGCGGTTCGATATCGGCGATTAAGCCCCATTCGAATCGAGATTTCAGACGGTCCTCCAGCGTTTTGATGTCCTTCGGAGGACGGTCGGAAGTGAGAATGATCTGTTTCTTTTCCTCGTACAACGCATTAAAGGTATGGAAAAACTCTTCTTGCGTAGAGACTTTGCCCGCAATGAATTGGATGTCGTCGATCAAAAGCACGTCGCATTTTCGGTACTTGTCCCGAAAGTCCTCCATGGTTTTGTTGGCAAGGCAAGAGATCATTTGATTGGTAAAGTCTTCGCCTTTTGTATAAATGATCTTGATGTTCGGGTTGTTCTCTTTCAAACGGTTGATCGTGGCGTACAGCAAGTGCGTTTTTCCGAGACCGCTGTTTCCGTAGATGAACAGGGGATTGTAACGGTCAATCTGATTGGCGACCGCCATACAAGCCGCATGCGCGAATTTATTGGTGCTGCCGACAATGAAGTTTTCAAATGTATACTCAAAATTATAAGAAGGCAAGGCGCTTTCGGGAGGGGCTTTTTCCGAGATCTCGCGAGCGGGCTCGCGGGGGGATTCCATACGGTCGGCGGCAACGGCGGACCCGGTAAAGCAAAGTTTGACCTCTACGGGGAATCCGAGCAGTGCGGAGAAAGCTTCTTCAATTTTATCGGCGTACTTTTCGCGAATGATGTTGTATTTCATTTCGGATGGAATACCGATCCTTACGGAATCGTTTTGAAAGGAGAGGATCTCCACCTCGCCGAACCAAAGGTTCACGGCGGTTTCGGAAAGTGTTTCGCGGAAGGTGTTTTTAACCATCTCCCAAATTTCCCGAATAAATTTTTGGTCGTTCATCAGTAGTCCTTTCCGAGGCAAAGCCCCGCGGCTGTCAAAACAGCCGAAAATAGAAAGCGGGCGTTGTGCACACCGTCGCGCGCATGCCCGAAATAGTATTATAATATATTATAACATATTATATAACCGCCGTAAAGAGGAAACGAACGAATTTACATTTTTTTTACAATCGTGCCCTTTCTCCAAACGGCACGATTGTTGTTAAAAGCCTACGGCTTCGTTTTCTGCGATTTTGGTTTTGTCTGCTTTTTCGGTCTTCCGCATTGTCGGCACGTGCGGCGAAAGATCCCGCGAAATTTTCCGCCGCAAGACGGGCATAGCCCCATGGAACGGTAATACGCTTGCAATTCTTCACACGCGGAGGAGAGTGCTTGTAATTCCGTGTAGAACAGATCGTCGGAGATCGGTCGTACCTTGATGTCCGAGAACGTTTGTGCCGTGAGGGGCGCGTCGTTTTGATCGGTCCGGTGCTCGTTCGCGGTCGGCGCGGTTGCCGTATCGGGTTCGTTGGAGGAACACGGAAAAACGGCGGAGTCGAGGGGTGATGCGGATCGCTCCCTGCTTTCGGCAAACGATGTGGCGTTGAGAGCAGGACCCTCTGCACCGGGAAGATCGGAGCGGTCGGTTTCGGTGCCGCTTTGCGAACCGGCTTGTGCGATTTCGGCGCAGGAAAGATTGAGTTCCTCGATCAGGGCGAGGATCTCTTCCAAGCGTTCTCCGAAGCGTTCGGTCAATTTGGTAAAAAACGCGTTCCGTTCCTCTGTCGTCAGCCCAGCCAAAAAATCCCGTAAGCTTTCCTCGTCTTCAGGGGCGACCTCGTCAAGTGTCGGGAACGGAGAGCCTGCATTGCGATCGCCGTTCGGAAATTTCGAATTTGCGGATACGTTGGGAAATTCCGATTCCGAGTCGGTCGTTTTCGTTTCGGAATTTGGCTCGGTCGGATCGAAAAAACGGTAGTTTGATTCGTTCATTTGCCCCCTCCTTTCTGTTCCGTTTGCTTGAGAAAAGTATAGCACAAAAACGATTCGAAGTCAATGTTCGCCGATGAAAACGGACCGTAATTTCGCCTTTTCCGCAAAAAGCGGACCTGAAATCGTTTCGGATTTTCCAATCGGAAGAAAAAGTCCCACACGGTTCCGTTTTGCAAAAAAAACGTTCCGTGTGGGAAAAGCGGTTATTTTACCGTGTATCCGGCTTTGACAATGGCATCCGTCAATGCGGATAACGGCGCGGAAGCGGTTACGGTCGCGGTCTTGTTTTCCAACGAGACGCTGACGGAGCTGACTCCCTTTACGGCAGACAGAGCATCGGTCACGTGAGCGACGCAGTGCTGACACATCATTCCCTCGACGGAAATGGTGTAAGTGTTCGCTTTTTTCGAAAACAGCATTTGAGAATCCTCCTTTCTGTGTTCTTTTTGGCGGTACGTACGATCTAACGGGATGATCCTGAGACGCAATGCGTTGCAAACCACGCAGACGGAGGAAAGACTCATTGCGGCGGATGCCAGCATTGGGTTGAGTTGCCAACCGAAGATCGGGAAGAAAACGCCTGCCGCTACGGGAATGCAGATCGTGTTGTAAAACAATGCCCAAAACAGATTTTGTTTGATGATGCGGAGCGTGGCATGGCTTAAAGAGAAGGCTTTTAAAACGCAGAGCAACGAACTTTCGGAGAGGACGATCCCGGCACAGTCCATTGCAACTTCGGTTCCCGCTCCGATGGCGATCCCGACGTCCGCGCGAACCAATGCGGGAGCGTCATTGATCCCGTCTCCGATCATTGCACACGGCGCGGAAGCGGATTCGTCACGGACGATGCGTTCTTTGTCCTCGGGCATCAGATCGGCGCAAAAGCCGTCTAATTTTGCTTCTTCGGCGATAAAGGCGGCGGCAAGGGAATTGTCTCCCGTGAGCATTTTGCAGGTCACACCGGCTTTTTTCAGCCCGTCTACGGCAACGGGGGCATCTTTGCGGATCCGATCGCTGATCCCCAAAAGTCCGATGCAGGAGCCGTTACGGGAGACCGTGACCACGGTCTTTCCGCTTTGCTCCATTCGGATCAGGTCGGAGACGATCGTTGAGTCGTTCGGTTGTTCCGATACGGTGTAAAGGCAGGACTCGGCGGGATCCGCGCAAGGTGCTTTTTCCGGCGGTACGGTCCGCACATTCTCGGAATTCAAAGCGGACTTTCGCAATGCCTCGGACGGTTTGGCGATCACGATTCGGTTTCCGTCGACCGTTGCGGAGACCCCGACACCGGTGGTTGCCAGAAAATCGCTTGCTTCCGAATACGGCAGGTCCTCCAACTCCGCGGCACGGCAGATCGCAGGTGCCAGCGGGTGTGCGGAAAGGCGTTCAACGGAGGCGGCAAGTTGCAAAACGGTTTTCGGGGAGTCGGAATATGCGCAAAGCTCGGTCAGTGCGGGTTTTCCTTCGGTCAAGGTCCCGGTTTTGTCAAACAAAACGGTTTGTACCGAACAAAGCTTTTCCAAAGCCTCCGCATCACGAAAGAGAATGCCGTTTCGGGCTCCGCGACCGATCCCGACGGTGATCGCGGTCGGCGTTGCCAAGCCGAGCGCACAAGGACAGGAAATGACCAAGACCGAGATGGCGGAACGCAATGCCCGCTCCCAATCGTGTGAAAACAGCATCCAAGCAAGGAGGGTGATCAAAGAGATCCCCATGACGCACGGGACAAAGATCGAGCTGACTTTATCCGCGATGCGCGCGATCGGCGCTTTGGACGCAGCGGCTTCCTCCAACAGGCGGATGATGCGGGCAAGAGAAGTGTCCTCGCCGACCGAATCCGCGCGTACGGTCAACGCACCGGAAGTCAAAACACAGGCTGCCCGAACGTGACTCCCCGTTCCCTTTTCCACCGGCATACTTTCGCCGGTGATGGCGGATTCGTCCGCCGTTCCCTCTCCGGAAAGCACTTCTCCGTCTGCGGGAATGAGTTCCCCTGCACGGATCAACAAAATATCGCCTTTTTGAAGAGAATCAACGGAAACGGACTCCTCCTTTCCGTTTCGACGAACGGTTGCGGTTTTCGGTGCAAGAGATGCCAGCGAACGTACCGCGTCTGCCGCTTTCTCTTTGGCACGGGATTCCAAAAGCTTTCCGAAAGAGACCAATGTCAAAATGGTTGCGGCAGATTCGAAATACAGATCATGCATTCTTGCATGGATCTGTTCGGCATTTCCTGCCGAAACGGCGATCAGAATCAGGATCACGATTCCGTAAAGCATTGCGGCGCCTGCGCCGACTGCGATCAAGGAATCCATATTCGGCGAGCGGTGGAGTAAAGCGGAGATCCCGTTTTTGAAAAATCGAAAATTTAAGGCAATGACGGGAACGGTCAATGCCATTTGGACCGATCCCATCAACAGCGCATGTTCGGTTCCGCTCAAAAAGGCGGGGATCGGCAGTCCGAGCATGCCGCCCATGGCGAGATACATGACCGCCAACGTAAAAGCGGCGGATACGATCAATCGGATCGTTTGTCGGCGGAAATTTGCTTTTTTTTCGTCATTACTCGGTTCGGTGTGTTCCAAAAGCAAGGTGTAGCCGGCAGCGCGTACCGATGCCGCCAAGCGTTCTTCCAACGCGGTCCGTTCTGCGGGAGTGAATTCCCGTTCGGTAAGGACGGTGACCGAATTAGTCAAAAGAGATACGGTGACCGTGGCGTCTGTGTTCAACACTTTGCGCATTGCGCGCTCTACGTGAGCGACGCATGCGGCGCAGCTCATTCCTTTGATCCCGTAATGTAATGCTTTCATGCGGTTGGTTCCTTTCTTTGTTAGCTCTTGCTAACGCTTTTATTATATCTATTTTTTCCGCATTTGTCAAGAGCTATGCGGATCCTGCGGCGCAAGATCCGACGATGTAAAAAGCGTTTTCGAACGAAAACATCTCGGTTGCGGGCGGATTTCAAACGGTTCGAACTTCGGCGGGCTCTATGGCGGTCGCAAAGAAAAAGGAGCTCTTACGGCAGAAAGAACTCCTTTAGGATCGGTCCGTCACAGGGTTTGCAAAAAATGCTCGATTCTGCGGATCGCTTCCGAAATATGGTCGGTAGAATAGCAATAAGAAGCACGGATAAAGCCCTCGCCGCTCTCTCCGAAAGCGGTTCCGGGAACGACGGCGACCTTTTCGGCATACAGCAACCGTTCGCAAAATTCTTCGGAAGAAAGACCGGTCGATCGAATACACGGAAATGCGTAGAATGCCCCCCTCGGCTCTCTGCACGGTAACCCGATGCGGTTGAACCCGTTTACGATCAGGCGACGGCGCATATCGTATTCCGAAAGCATATCCTCTACTGCCGCATCTCCGTTTCGCAATGCTTCCACGGCGGCATACTGCGACGTGGTCGGAGCACACATGATCGCGTACTGATGGATCTTGGTGATCTGCTCCATGATCGGTCCGGGACCGCAGGCGAATCCGAGACGCCACCCCGTCATCGAGAATGTTTTGGAAAATCCCTGCACGACCACGGTGCGTTCTTTCATGCCCTCGACGGCAGCAATGGACATGTGCCTTTTTTCGCCGAAAGTCAGTTCGGCATAGATCTCGTCCGAAAGCACAACGATCTCGGTGCCGCGTAAAACAGATGCGATCGCTTCCAGATCGTTTTGTTCCATGATCGCTCCGGTCGGATTGCAGGGATAAGGAAGAATGAGGACTTTGGTACGCGGTGAGATCGCCTCGGACAGTTCCTGCGGCGTCAGTTTGAAATCGTTCTCGGCTTTTGTTTCCACGATCACGGGAGTTCCGCCCGCCAAACGGGTGATCGGTTCGTAGCAGACATAGCTCGGCTGCGGAATGATGACTTCATCCCCGGGAGAAATGACCGCGCGCAGGCAAGCGTCGATTGCTTCGGAACCGCCTACCGTGATCAAAACGTCCGTGCTTTTCTCATACCGGATGCCGTATTTTCTGGACATGTAGTTGCAAACTTCGCCGCGAAGTACGTCAAGTCCGCGATTGGACGTATATCGCGTTTTGCCGCTTTCCAAAGAAAGGATCCCCGCTTTTCGGATCTCCCACGGGGTCGGAAAATCCGGCTCGCCGACTCCGAGGGAGATCACATCTTCCATGGTTTCGGCAATGTCGAAAAATTTACGGATCCCGGACGGCTTCATTTCCAGCACGGTCTTTGACAAAATTTTATTATAGTCCATCACAGTGAGAAACTACCTCGTTCGTCTTTCCCGGAACCGAGCAGTTCCACATCCAATTCTTTATAGCGGCGCAACACAAAATGCGTTGCGGTCGAAGTGACGGATTCGATTGTCGAAAGCTCTTTGGCAACGAATTTTGCAACTTCTTGAAACGTTTTCCCTTTTACCACAACATTCAAATCGTATACACCCGACATCAAATAGACCGATTCCACTTCCGGATAGCTCATGACCTTGGCAGCCACGTCTTCAAAACCGAGTCCCGCTTTGGGCGTTACTTTCAATTCGATGATGGCGGAAACATAGGCGTTGTCCAACTTATCCCAGTCCACAACGGCTTTGTAACCGCGGATCAACCCTTCCCGTTCCATTTCGGCAATTTCCGAATGTACCGCTTCTTCGGTCATGCCGAGCATGACGGCAAGTTCCGAAGTGCTTTTACGGGAATCTTTATTCAAAAGTTTCAACAGTTTGATATTCATGACGGTTCGGTTCCTTTCGCGAAAAATCGGATGCGGTGTTACTGTACGAAAACGGTGCCGAGAGATCAGCGTTCGATGATCTCGACTTTTTCAATGACCACGGGTTCCCGCGGTACATCGTCAAACCACCCTCTTCTTCCGGTCGGAACGGAGGCGATTTGATCGATGACCGTTTCCCCTTCGATCACTTTGCCGAATCCGGCATACTGTGCATCCAGATGCGGAGCATCTTTGTGCATAATGAAAAACTGCGAGGACGCGGAATTCGGATCTCCCGTGCGTGCCATGGAGAGGACTCCGCGCGTGTGCTTTAACTCGTTTTCCATACAACCGTTCGCTTTGAATTCGCCCGGAATGGAAGCGGTCTCTTTGTTCTCAAAGCTTTCGGTGTAACCGCCGCCTTGGATCATAAATCCTTTGATCACGCGGTGGAAAATTAAATTTTCATAAAAACCTTCCTCTGCCAATTTTAAAAAGTTGGCAACGGTCTTCGGTGCATATTCCGGGTACAGCTCGGCTGTGATCTCCCCGTAATTGCGGATGGTCATTTTGATTTTCGGATGTTTCATATCGATTTCCTTTCTGTTTTCTTGCGTTCGTTCGACTTTTCGAAACCGGATCTTTCTTTATCCGCAATCGAATCGACGCAAACGGTATTGAGGTTTGTAGATTCGTAAGATCCCGCATGTCAAGATCGTTGCACCGATAAGATCCTTTGCAGATCGCGGGGAAACACACGATCATAACGGGTTTTTGTCGGATTCCCTTTTTTCGCTGAGCGCGGGCGCGTTGTAGTATTTGATCAGTTTCAATATTTTCGCATCCGGTTCAAAGAAAAGACAGTTCTTGGTTTGCTCGTCTTTCCAAAGCGCGGCGTAAGCATTCGGGGAATCTTCACAGGAAGCAGCCATCACGGTCTTTTGCGCATCGAACGCTTGGATCGCCGTAAGATGATCTTCGTCAAGCGGAAGTACACGATCACAGTTTTTAATGAGAACTTCTGCGATCTGTTTTCTTTTCTTTCCGCCGTAGATCCGAGAGACGGTGATCTTTCCGGCAAAAACGGAGTATTCATATTCGATCGAGGTATATTTCCATGTCAACCAAACGAGGATCCAAACCGTGATGGGAATGAATGCCAGCAAAGGGAGGATGAGTTTTGTCATTGCCCCGATCAGCAGAAATGCGATGACGTAGAATACGTACAGTGCGATAAACGTTACTTTCTTCATTTTCAATGCGGGGGTGCTTTTTTGCGCCACCACGTATTCATAAGGGGTGCCGGAACCGATTTCTGTATTCATATGCAGGTTCTCCTTGATTTTCATTTTAGAAGTTCGGATCGCGTGGGATTTTCGAATCCGGACCGGGTTCATTTCACCATGAAGCAAAAATGTGTGCTTGCACGGACATTTTTGCGAAGCCGTCAATGCCGCAGGCGCACGGACGTGCGTAAGGGACAAAGCTTGCGGAGTCCCGAGCCTGCCGTGCAGGGTTCCTGCGGCTATTATACCATCTTTTTTCGGGTTTGTCAACGGATGTTTCGAAAACGCACTTGACAAACCGACAATATTTGGTATAATGATAATAATTCGATTTTGAGTCCGTTGCAAACATCGGATCCGTTTGAAAACAAAATGATCCCGAAAGGAAGTTCCGATTATGAAAGCAGTTATTACCGTTACCGGAAAAGATACCGTTGGTATTATTGCGGATGTGTCCGCTGTTTGCTCCAAACACAATGCCAATATTTTGGAAATCACGCAAAGTGTTTTAAGCGAGTATTTTGCCATGATCATGTTGGCGGATATTCGCAGCTTGGACATCGGTTTTTCCGCGTTTGCCGATGTACTGACCGAGCTCGGAACGCAGCGCGGTCTTGCCATTCACGTTATGCACGAAGATATTTTCAACACCATGCACCACATTTAAGCGAGGAATGCAATGTTAAATACGCAAGATATTTTAGAGACCATCAATATGATCCGTGAGGAAAATTTGGATATTCGTACCATTACCATGGGCATTTCTCTTTGGGATTGCGTCAGCGAGGACACGGATCGGCTTTGCGATAAAATATACGACAAGATCACGTCCCGCGCAGAACATTTGGTGGAGCAAGGGTGTGAGATCGAAAAAAAGTACGGGATCCCGATCGTCAATAAGCGGGTATCCGTAACACCGATCTCCCTGATCGGCGGTGCCTGTGCGGCAGAGGACTATATCAAGATCGCAAAAACCTTGCAACGCGCGGCGGATCAGATCGGGATCAATTTTATCGGCGGTTTTTCCGCTTTGGTGCAGAAAGGAATGACAGAGGGAGCCAAAAGAATGATCTCGGTTATTCCGGAAGCACTGTCGGAAACAAACAATGTCTGTTCTTCCGTGAATGTGGCTTCTACCAAAGCGGGGATCAATATGGATGCGATCGCCATGATGGGAAGCGCCATTAAACGCGCCGCTTATCTGACACGGGAGAACAATTCCATTGCCTGTGCGAAATTGGTCGTCTTTTCCAATGTTCCGGAAGATAACCCGTTTATGGCGGGGGCATTCTGCGGGATCGGAGAAGCGGAAACTGCGATCAATGTCGGCGTCAGCGGTCCCGGCGTTGTTGCATCCGCCATTCGCAGAGCGGGAGATTGCAACCTTTCCGAATTGGCGGATATTATCAAAAAGACCGCGTTTAAGATTACCCGTGTGGGACAATTGGTGGCAAGCGAGGCGGCTTCGCGGTTGCATGCACCGTTTGGGATCATTGACCTTTCCTTGGCTCCCACTCCCGCGGTCGGAGATTCGGTTGCGCACATTTTGGAAGAAATGGGATTGGAATCCTGCGGTGCGCACGGTACCACGGCGGCCTTGGCAATGCTGAACGATGCAGTCAAAAAAGGCGGTGTCATGGCGTCTTCGCATGTGGGCGGACTTTCCGGTGCGTTTATTCCCGTTTCCGAGGATGCCGGGATGATTGCAGCCGTGGAAAGAGGTGCGCTGACATTGGAAAAATTGGAGGCAATGACCGCGGTCTGTTCCGTCGGATTGGATATGATCGCCATTCCGGGAGATACTCCGGAGGAAGTGATCGACGGGATCATTGCCGACGAGATCGCCATCGGTATGGTCAATACCAAGACCACTGCCGTGCGGTTGATTCCCGCTTACGGCAAACAGGCGGGAGATGTTGTGAATTTCGGCGGTCTGCTCGGTTATGCCCCGGTCATGGAATTGAATACGTACTCCCCTGCACGGTTTATTCGGCGCGGCGGTCGAATTCCCGCTCCGATCCATAGCTTGAAAAATTGACCCCGTGATCCCCAAAGGACCCGAGAACAGAATAGCCGTTGCGCCCGAGATTCGGTTTCTTTCGGAATCGAACGGCTGATCTCCACGGCGGTCTTGCCCCTTACTGTCGGTAAGATGTTTTGAACGAAACGGTCGCACCGATCGAAAAAACAGTCAAGACCATCGGTAAAACCGGTGGCTTGCACAGCCCCTTTCAGGGGTAATTACGGGTAGAGCCCCTGAAAGGGGTACGGAAAGTTTGCTACCGCATTAAAATGACAGGCAGCCGCTCACGTGCGACTGCCTTTTTTATGCCTTACGATTCTTGCTACCCATAAACGGGTCCGTATATTTCTTCCTGCCTGTATTTCGGTGCAAATACTATATGATATTAACATCCGTACTTTGAATGCGCCGTATCTTTAATTTCATTATTTTCTTTCATTTCTTCCTCCATAGTTTGCGGCGTCAAACCGCTTTTATGATACCATGGAGTTCTCGGCTTGCATATCGCTCGCCGTTTTTTCATCGTTGAAGTTTTTTTCTTCCCCCGGTAGAACCGGGGGGATTTCCATGTCTTAAGACGCCAAAAAGCAAAGACCCCTTGATTTCTCACAAGGGGTCTTTTTTGGGGATATCTGTTTATCGCCCTTCGATGGCACGGCGTAAGGGATTCGAACCCCCGACCTTTTGGTTCGTAGCCAAACACTC
>CAYPIV010000010.1:0-7419 GCA_964410895.1 uncultured Ruminococcus sp.
CGCTGATGGCACCGCAACCGATAACGGCTGTGCGTAAAGAAGGCTGATGTTCGGGTTTCATTCTGTTCTCCTTTGCGTCGGTATGGGTAGATGGTTTATGACCGTTTGGAACCGTACGTTCCTTCGGTATCCAGCACACGGTCGCAACCGCTCTTTTCACGACCGGTAGCGATCCGTTTGTTCAATTCCGCAAGATACAGATCATCGTCTACGGGAATGGCAACGTCTTTTCCGAGCCAAGTGGAAAGCAACATGGAGTCCATCAACTGAACGCCGCGAATTCCTTCCAATCCGTTGACAAACAACGGTTCGATGCCGAGAATGGCATTTGCAAAGTTGTTCAAAATGCCGATGTGCTGCGGGTTCTTTCCGTCGGTCTCCACTTCGATCACTTCGTGATTGGGTTCTCCGAAGCCGTCTTTCCAACTCTTGCAGAATTCTCTTTCGGACATCTCGAGCTTATAATAGGTCAGTTTTTCATTTTCGCAGACCAATTTACCCATGTCGCCGATGATCTCAAAACGATTGGTGCCGGGAGTATCGCCCGTGGAAGTTACGAAAACTCCCGTAGCGCCGTTCTCGTATTCGAAATATGCGGTCACATCGTCTTCCACTTCAATATCGTGCCATTTGCCGAAGTGGCAGAAAGAATGTACTTTTTTCGGCAACATGCCGGTGATCCATTGCAAAAGGTCTAATTGGTGCGGGCATTGGTTGAACAAGACACCGCCGCCTTCGCCTTTCCAAGTTGCGCGCCAATCGCCGGAATCGTAATAGCTTTGCGCACGGTACCAAGTGGTAATAATCCAATTGATCCGTTTGATCTCACCGATATCGCCGTTTTGTACCATTTCGTGCATCTTTCTGTATACACAGTTGGTACGTTGATTAAACATCATGGTAAACAGTTTATCCGATTTTTCCGCAACCGCGTTCATTTCCTTGACTTGTTTGGTGTAAACGCCGGCGGGCTTTTCACACAGAGTATGGATTCCTGCTTTCAGAGCATCACTGCAGATCGGCGGGTGGAAGTAGTGCGGAACGGCAACGATGACCGCATCGATCAAACCGGAATGCAACATTTCATGATAATCCGTGAACGTTGCGAGATCTGCGCCGCCTTCCATTTTTTTGACGGCTTCCATTTTTTGCGGTTTCAAGTCGCAAATGGCGGTGAGAACGGCGTTCTCAATAACTCCGTTCAAAAATTTGTATGCGTGTCCGGAACCCATATTTCCGACACCGATGATACCGAATCTTACTTTTTCCATAATTTGTTTTCCTCCTCATGATAGCCGAGCGTTGTCAGCATTGTTTTTAAATGTGCAACGGCGCAATCAAAAGCGTCGTCATTGTTTTCAAATTCGATTCCCGTGCGAAGTTGATGCGCATCGATGCGTGAATACGCATCAAAGATCCGCAGGTGCGGTTCCACGGTCAAAAACAGCGTTTTGTCGGTGTGCGCGTCCACGCGGCGGAGCACTTCGGCAACTTCACCGTCGCCCATTCCGACGGGAACGATGCATTTCTCCGCCAAGATCGCGTCCTTCATATGGAGATACTCCAAGGAAGGCAGGGTCGCTTCGATCCCTTCGATCGGATCGCAATCGTTCATAATGTAGTTTGCGGGATCAAAAATCCCACGCAAGCGGGGCAGATTGGTCAGCAGATCGCGGACTTCCGGTGGATTCTGACCGTAAATGCGGCTTTCGTTTTCATGACAAAGAAGAATACCTGCTTTTTCCGCTTCGTCCAAGAAAACGGAAAGACGTCGAAGCACTTCGTTTCGCTCTTCGGCAAGCCTGTCTTGCAGTACAAAATAGCTGAACATCCGCATATACTTGGTGCCGAGGATTTGGCAAATGCGAAGCGCATGGCGAAATTCCTCCAGCTGTGCCTGAAAATCACCGTTGATTTCACGCTTGCCGATCGGGGAACCGAACGAAGAAACCGAAATTCCCGCTTCGGAAAGTTGTGTGGCGATCTCTCGAACTTCGTCCTCCGTTTTTTCCAGAACGTTTCCGTTGACGTTCCGAATTTCGATGTAGCGAAGTCCGTTGCGTTGCAAGGCGGCAATTTGATGCGAAAGATCCGCACCCGACTCATCCGCAAAAGCGGAGATCAAAAATTGAGCCATAATAGATCCTTTCTGTGCATATGAATTTTCTGTATTACAAGATCAAGTGAATCGGAAAGCCTTTCTCGGAACGGCTTTGATCGGAAAAGAAAAGTCACCGAACGATCGGACGCAGATGAGCAAAGCTGTTTGCCATTTCGCCGAATGCATCCGGCGTGTCGATGGCATTGTCCTGCTCAACCAAAACGTTCTGCACCTCGGCTTTTACGCAAGCTTCGTAAATGCTTTGGAAATTTAGCGTGCCGTTGCCGCAGGCGCAGATGCTTCTGTCTTCGGCAAGATCTTTGAAGTGTACGTTGGAAAGACGCTCTTTGCCAATTTTTGCAATATAATCCACGGCGGAGAATCCGGCATATTCGACCCAATAGGTATCCAAAATAAAATCCCAATCGGAACAACGTTCCAACATCCGATCCAATACCAAGGTGGATTCGTTTTGATACGGCGTTAGCTCAAACGCATGGTGGTGATATGCAAACCGAAGACCGGCATTGTGGATTTCCTCCACGGGCTTTTTCAACAGCTCCAAAAAGGACTGCAATCCTGTCAATCCGGTGCGGTATTCGGGCGGCATTGCGCCCAATCCGATCACAGGGCAACCGAATGTTTTGTGTTCTTGGATCAGTGCTTTCGTATCATCCAAAATGCGGTCGAACGGAGAGTGCGTGACCACGATCGGAAGAGCACATTCTTCGGAAATGCGTTGCAAAACGGCAGCGTCGGTAGGAGCGGCTCCGGAAAGCTGTACGTTTTCGTAACCGATCTTTTTGACCCGCTCAAAAGTTTTGCGGATCTCTTCCGGAGTTTGCAAAAATGTTCGCAAAGAGTAAAGCTGTGCTCCGAGCTTCATAAACTATCCCTCGCTTTATTGAATTATTGAATTTGCAGATCCCGCGTTTCAAGCGACTGCAGAAACTGTAAGACCATTATAAGCGTTTTTTCGAAAAAAAACATTGAGAATCTTGCAAATGATATTGCAAATATTGCTCTTTTGTGGTAGAATAGTCACAGGAAGCCTGACATAGCAGGCTCGGGACTCCGCAGGTTTCGTCTTTCGCGCACATCCGTGCGACTGCGACATTGTCGGCTTTGCAAGGATGCCACTGTAAGCACACATCTTTATTTCACGGCAGGATGACCGCAAGGACTCCTTAGCTTCGAAACGGTTTGAAATTTGCAGCTTTGCCGCAGCCGTACACGGCGCAACTTTCTCGGAAAAGAACTTTGCAAAACGGACTTGTCGGTAAGTGCTTTTGCCGTCAGTACCGCTGTACAAGACCGATCGAAACCAACAGATCAACACGGTAAACGGAAAATAAAACCGATCAAAAAGAAAGCGTGGGGAAAACTATGGAGTGTACTGTCCGAAAAGATTATCAAGACAGCGCGTTTTTTCACCAAAGAAACGAAAATCCGGATCTTACACAATTCGGATGGCATTGTCATGCGTTTTACGAATTGCTTTACGTTGTGCAAGGCAACGGAAAGGTGCTGATCGAGGGAACAGAATATCCCATGCGCGCGGGGAGCGTTTATTTCATGCGACCGCATGAATTTCACCATGCGATCCCGGATCCCGACGGCGCTTACGAACGCTACGTGATCAATTTTAAAAGTGCGGCGGTCAAAGAATCGCTTTTGCGGCTTTCCGTTTTGCAAAACGGCGGAAAATATAAAAACGGCGTGTTCTTTCCGCCGGGGAGCGTAACGGAGGAAATGTTGCAAAGTTTTGCGGAAATGGACCGCGTCTGTACGGACCTGTTTGCAGAGGCAAAGCATCGGGATTCCAAAGAAGAAACCTACTTAATGGCACTGTTGACCAAGGTCATTTTGTTATTGTCCTTGGAAAATGCGGATACGACCGGTTCGCAGGAAGAGAACCTGATCTCAAATGTGATGGAATATTTGGGTGCGCATTTGAACGAAGATATTTCTTTGGACGAGCTGGCAAGTCGTTTTTTTGTCAGCAAATACTACCTTTGCCGCGCATTTCGAAAGTATACGGGTGCGTCGGTGTTCGGGTATTTGAATGCCAAGCGGATCGCGCTGGCGCAAACGTTGCTCAGCAACGGTGAGTCTGCCACATCGGTGGCATACCGAGTCGGATTTCGCAATTATTCGTCTTTTTACCGGACCTATTGCAAATTGACCGGAAATGCCCCGGTGTACCGTCAACTATCCGCAAAAGAGAACGATGAAACGACTGATATTTGAATGCCGGCGCGGATCATTTCGGTCAAAGCACCGCAGAAATTCAAAGTGCCGAAGTCGGGAAACGGTTGTCCGAGATGCGTTGATGGATCGACCGTTTCCGTGTGAAATCATAAAAACAGCAAAACAGCAAAACAGAAAGGTAGAAATGGTATGATCTTAGGTTTTGATATCGGAGGAACCAAGTGTGCGGTTGTGACCGCAGTACAAACGGGAGATTCCGTCCGCATTCTCAAAAAAGAAACGATACGTACGGACTTGTCCGTTCCCCCGGAAGAGATGCTTTGCAAGTTGATTGCGTTGGCGGATACGATTTCGGAAGAACAACCGAAATCGATCGGAATTTCCTGCGGCGGTCCGTTGGATTCTTCCGAGGGGATCATTTTGGGACCGCCCAATCTTCCTGGATGGAACCGTGTGGAAATCGTTCGCATTCTGAAAGAGTACTACGGCGTTCCGGTGCATTTGCAAAATGACGCCAATGCGTGTGCGGTGGCGGAATGGAGATTCGGAGCGGGGCAGGGATGCCGTAATATGGTGTTTTTGACTTTCGGAACGGGACTTGGCGCAGGTTTGATCTTGGATGGAAAACTGTACAGCGGAACCAATGACAATGCCGGAGAATGCGGGCACATTCGATTGGACCGGTTTGGACCTGTCGGGTATGGAAAGGCAGGTTCGTTTGAGGTTTTTTGCAGCGGAGGGGGCTTAGCACAGCTGGGGTACGCTTTGGCATTGGAGGAGATCCAACAAGGGAAAAGTACCGCTTATTATCGCAGCGGAATGTCTGCTTCGGATGTAACGGCAAAGTCAATCGCATTGGCGGCGCGGCAGGGTGACGTTACTGCACAAAAAGTATTTGAACTTTGCGGGGAATATTTGGGCAGGGGACTTTCCGTTTTGATCGACCTTCTGAATCCCGAAAAGATCGTCATCGGCAGTATTTTTGCAAGGAGCGGCGATTTGATGTGCGCCGCTATGGAAAAAGTGATTGCCCAAGAAGCGTTGCCGACGTCTGCCGGATGTTGCCACATCGTACCGGCGCAACTTGGCGAGGAGATCGGTGATTATGCGGCTGTTGCGGTGGCACTGTAAACAAGATCGAAAAATTGAAATCAAAAATACGATAATCGGGAGAACTGAAATGTTACGGAATTTGATGGAACGGTATCCTTGTCTCGGCTGTTGCTGAACGGAGATCGAACGGGCGGCGGAAGCATGAATCCGCTGTGATGAACAAGGGGGAAAGTTGCTAACATGTGGAAACGGAGGAAGTTGTGCCGACAGCAGCCACATTGTGGGGGAATTGATGAAAGGGTTTCTCAAAAAACGTCCTCTTTCGGATCCTGCACGGGAAGCGATGTTGCAACGCAATCCGCAGATCCCCGAAACTTTTCTGGATCGGTTGCAAGTCGGATTGCCGGCAATCGCCTTGCCGGAATCGACTGCTTTACATACCGCATTTTGCAATGATGTGGAACCGGAGCTGATTTTTGCCCAAGCCGTGTATGGGCTGGGGAAACCGGGAGACGTGCTCGTGTGCATCAGCACTTCCGGAAATTCGAAAAACGTGGTCGCGGCTGCCCAAATTGCCAAAGGAATGGGGCTGACGGTGGTTGCGCTTACAGGGAAAAACGGCGGCATGCTGAAACAAATCGCCGACATTTGCATTGCCGTTCCGGAGACGGAGACTTTTCAAGTGCAGGAGTTGCATCTTCCCGTTTACCATTATTTATGTGCCGAAACGGAAGCCCATTTCTTTTCTCGGTAAACCGGGAAGGAAAATCAAAGTTTGCGGAACGTGTAACCTGTTGCGACAAAAATCACAGGCACTGTGTCGGATCGAGGTTGCAACTTCGATTTTTTTCAAGGACGTATATTCAGACGCGGAAGTTGGAGACCGCAAAGGAATTGTTTCTAACATTCTCAATGGAAATGACGCAGATCGTTTGTTCCGTCGGCAGGGAGGATCGCATCCCGTTTTCCAAATTTTTCAAACTGCAAACCGGAATGTCGCCTACCGAATTCCGACAAACTTTTTCAAAGATATAAATTTTTTGAATCGGTTGACATCCGTCGGGAACTGTGATACAATGTACAGAGGAATGAAAAAATCGGAGCAAAGGAAGAGTACTGCTTTGAAAGAACAAAAAAAAGGAAAATTGTTTTCGTTTTTTAATTTTAACCGAGGCAACGAGTTGGATGCGGCTGCCGAAGATACAACACCGACGGTCAAGCGGTATTTTAAACTGCTGGGCAGAAGATTTTGGAAACTGTTTTCACTGAACGTGGTCATGCTGATGCAGGTGTTTCCCGTGTTGTTGGCTGTTTATCTGTATTTTTCCATTCGGCAAACGCCGACGCAGGCAGATCCGCTGTTTTCGCAACTGTACGGCGCAAATTTGATCCACTCCACACCGTCCTCCAATTTTTTGTTGGACCTGTTCGGAGCGCAGATCGGTGTGCCCGTATTCAACGCAACGGCTTCCTACGCGGTCATTGCGATCTGTATCCTGTTTTTGCTGATCACGTTCGGTTGGCAAAACGCCGGGGCAACGTACATTTTGCGCAGCATGGTACGCGGGGAACCCGTGTTCATCTTTTCCGATTATTTTTATGCGATTAAAAAGAATCTCAAGCAGAGTTTCTTTTTGGGAATGTTGGACTTTGCCGCCATCTTTTTGCTGGCGTACGACTATCTGTTCTTTTCCGAAAATCTCGGAAGCATGATCAATAATATCGGGTTCTATCTTTCCTTGGTGTTGATCCTGATCTACTTCTTCATGCGATTTTATATTTATCTGTTGCAGATCACATTTCATTTGTCCATACGAAAGATATTGAAAAATGCCTTGATCTTTTCTTTGATCGGATTCAAACGGAATTTTATGGGGTTGCTCGGTATTTTGATGTGGACTTTGTTGGTGCTTTTGATGGCACCGTTGCTGAGTTACGGAATTGCGTTGGTCGTTGTTTTTCCCATCTTGTTCTATTTTTCTTTTACCGCATTTTCGGCGGCATATGCGGCATATCCGATCATCGATCGGTACATGATCGAGCCGTATCGGCAA
>CAYPIV010000010.1:7519-9761 GCA_964410895.1 uncultured Ruminococcus sp.
GGCATATGCGGCATATCCGATCATCGATCGGTACATGATCGAGCCGTATCGGCAATCGGAGGACTCGGATGCGGAAGAAGATGTCGAGAATTTGACGGACAGCGATTTGTAAGACGATTTGACTCTTTGACGGGACAGAAGGTCGTTCCTTTCAACCGAATTGAAACGGTTTCGTTCCAAACAGCGGTCAAGATCATTTCAACAAATGATCTTGACCGCTGTTTGTATCTTTTTCGGGCGGTGCGGCGTCATTTTTTTTACAGAAAATACCGCGGATGATTGACATTCCGGCGGGAATATGATATACTGTGAAAAACAAAAATGCGACGGAGGCATCGAAATGGAACAGCAAAAGGTAGCGGTGATATTTGATTTTGACGGGACCGTCGCAAATACTGTTTTTGCCATTGCGGAAGCGGTCAATCGAATGCTTCGGGATCTCGGGCTCCCGGAACGCAGTATCGATGAGGTGTTGCGCTTTGTGGGGAAAGGTGCGACGGAATTGGTTCGCCGCGCGATCGGAGAACCGTGCGACGGGGATCGGGAACGGATCCGAGAGGCGCTTGCGATCTACGAGGTCCACTATCGGGAAACGTACCGCATGACCACACACGCTTACCGCGGGATGAAAGAACTGATCTTTCGTTTGTCCAACGAGGGATTTGCGGTTGCGATCCTTTCCAATAAACAGGATGAGTTTGTTAAGGATCTGTGCCAACGTGTGTTGGAACCGGGGAGCTTTCGGATTGCAAAGGGGATCGCTCCCGGAGACCCCACCAAACCGGATCCGATCCTTTCCGATTTCGTGGCACGGGCATTGGAGACCCCGCCGGAGCGGTGCATTATGGTCGGAGACAGTGACATTGATCTTTTGACCGCACAGAAAGCGTCTATGTATCATATCGGCGTTACTTGGGGATTTCGCAGTAAGGAATTTTTGAAAGCGGCGGGAGCGGAACACTTGGCGGACAATCCGGATGCGTTATACGCGTTGATCCGAGAGAGAAACGAGTCGGTTACGTAAAACAAAGAAATGAGGAAACGATATGCTGAAAACAGAACGTACCTGTGTTATGAACTTTGAAAATGCGATTCGCGGGGCACGCAATCCGATGAACAGCTGGGCGCGCTCGGACAGTCGGTACGCATCGGACGGAACTTACCGGTTGGGAGAGCAGGATCTCACACTTGCCATGCGATTGGCACGGGCCGGAAGTGACCATCGAAAATTTCTGCGGCAGGTTTTTGTTTCCGTGGATATTACCGCTCCTCTGTATTGGTGGAAAGAATTTGATACATATAAGGTGGGGACGGTGGCAAATTCCACTTCCACCATGCACAAGATCCATGCCAAACCGTTTGCAAGGGAGGATTTTTCTTGCGATCGATTGGATGCCGAAGGATTGGCAATGTTAGATGATTTGATCCTCTATTTGGAACGAGAAAGGCTGAAATTCGTTGCGGATAAAGACGATAAACAACCTTGGCATAACATGATCCAACTTCTTCCGACTTCCTATAATCAGCTTCGAACGGTGACTTTGAATTATGAAAATCTGATTCAGATCTATTATGCACGCAGAAACCATAAACTTGCGGAATGGCATTCGTTCTGCGATTGGATCGGTTCGTTGCCCTATGCCAAAGAACTGATTTTTGTGAAAGACGGTTGCGATGCGGATTTGCATTCGGATGGATCCGAACCTCAAAACGGGGGATCAACGGTCGGATGATCGGAAAAATGGACAAAAGCGCTTCTTCAAAAAAGCGACTTTTGCCCATTTTTTACTAAAAAATAGAATTAGAATAAGAATCTGTCTAAAATTATAAAAAGTCGGAGGCAAAAAAGCCGAAAAGGGAAAGAAAATGGCAGAAAAACGGATTCGAAAGAAACAAGGAGTACGGTCAAAGAAACGGTTTCCTTTCCGAATGCTCGGGATCAACAAGCAACATGGGATCCGAGCGGTTTCGTAAAAATGCAAAGCTGTAAGAGCGGCGAAACCGGAAAAAGTTGTGACGCAAAGAAGAAACAAAGAAACCGGCAGCCCATTTCGCCGGGATCTTCTCGGAGCTGACAGCAACGATGCCTTTTGCGTGATGTTTTTTGCATGCCTTGGCAGCCGATGGGATCTTGCAACGAAAATGCCGTGTTATCAATACATAAATCTGTAAGCTTTTTTTCGAAATGGAGTGAAAAAGTATGAAATACCTATTGACAAATTGTTTTCAAAATGGTATTATT
>CAYPIV010000010.1:9861-13682 GCA_964410895.1 uncultured Ruminococcus sp.
GGAGTGAAAAAGTATGAAATACCTATTGACAAATTGTTTTCAAAATGGTATTATTAAAACACGTATAACCATTTTGCGCCACCTCAACGGAATTTTTGATTTTCAAAATCGTTCCAAAGAGGTCCCCAAGAAATAAAACACGCACCGCCTGCCGAACGGCAGGGCGAAATTTTGACGAAGCGAGGTTTTGTTATGAAAAAAATCAGCAGGGTTCTTTCAGTGCTTCTTGCGATCCTTACGGTAGTTACGATGCTGCCGCTGACGGCACTCGCAGAGCCTTGGATCGGTGTAGACGGAAGTCCAGCCGATGAAAACGAAGGGAGCGCCGCTCGTTTGACGGTTACGATCGATGCGGATCGGCTTGCCGAAATTTTAAAGAACAACGGAATATCCTCTTCCTTGCTGGAAGAACTGAAAACGGGAATTTCCGTAGACAAAAACGCGGTGTTCAACATTTTCACGTTGGATGAGATCTTTGAGATCGTTCCGCAGGATAAGTTGCTTGGCGCAGTGGATATGGATGCGCTTTTGGAGCAGATCAATATCACCGATTACATCAATGTTTCCGAACTTCTTGCAAATGCGGACGTCGATGTCAAGGCGCTGTTGGAACTGCTTCCCGAAGGAAGTCGCATTGAAGATTATGTTGACATGTCCGTTTTGGTTCGGTACGTCGATCCCGCAGATGCGATCGGATACGTGGAATTGGATCGGTTGATCGCATATGTTGACATTGAACTGTTTGTGGAAAAAGCAGGTTCCGATCTGGATCAAATCGTGATTTTCTCCAACCTGTTCGAGGACAACGTCGTGGTGCTCAACGATGGTGCGGTCTCCTTGCAACAGATCTTGGACGCGGGGTTGCTGACGGGCGATGTTTTAAACGACATGGTCGAGCAAGACGCAATCCGTGCGGACGATGTTGCCGATCTGTTTAACGATGATTTGGAAAATCCGCTTTCTTACTTCTTTACGGACCTTCTTTCCGAAAAGGTTTATCCGTTTATCAAAGCATCCGATTTTACCGATGTTGTTTCGGAATCCGATTTCCGAGATTTCGATGCAGACGATATTTTAACGGATCGGATCGGTGCGGATGATGTCGATGCCGACCTTGTGAAGGGCTTTATTGACTATAATCTGATCACGTCGTTTGTGGCATACAATAAGGTAACCGAATATATCAGCGCAGATGCCGTAAAACAGTACATTGATCCCGCATGCTTTACCACCGATGATGTCAACACCGACCTGTTGGTGGCGGGAACCGACTATACGGAAAACGGACTGACGCAAAGCGGTAGGAATAAGATTTCCGCCGATCCGGAGCATTATCTCACCGCTTCGGTATGGGCTATCGTAAAATCCGATCCGATGTCGTATCTGACTTCGGAAGGTAAGACACTGGTCGAAAAAGATCCGACCTCTTATTTGACCGAAGCCGGCAAGACGCAAGTAAACGACGATCCGTATTCCTTTATGAATGAGGAAGGCCAAAAAGCGTTCCGACAGGATCCGATGTCCCTGTTGACGCAAGAAGGCAAAAATGCCGTGGAAACAGATCCGATGGCATATTTGACGCAGGCTTGCAGAGATGATATGGCGGCAAATCCGGATCGGTACTTGACGGAATCCGGCATGCAAAAATTGGAAGAACTGATCATTGATCGGGTCTCCATTTCCGAAATCATCGAGACCTACCAAAATGAGGATGGATTTACCGCGGCAATCTTGGAATGTGCGGATCTGGACAAGATTTCCACCATCCCCGGATTCAGCGCTTGTGTGGATTACGGCAAAGCAATCTCGATCATCGGAATTGACAACATCATCAATAACCCGAGGATTACCGTAGATTACAGTAAGTTGGATCTGTCCGCGTTGACTTCCGCTGCCGACATTGATCGTTACATTCGGAAAGATCAGCTGAATTTGATTCCCGTTGAGGACCTGACAGAGATCTTCGGCGGAGAAGAAAATTTGATGGACTGCGTGGATATGGACGCCGCAATGGCAGATTCCGAGTTGCTGAATCATATTTTTGAGTCTATTCAAAATGATTCTTCCGTTTCTTTGGATTCCGTGATCGATATCGCTCGTTTCCTGTCTGCCGTCGATTATATGGACGTATTGGCACTTTTGGGATATGAGTCTCCGATGGAACTGCTTGGCAACGATGCCATGATGGAGATCTTGACCACCGTGGATCTAACCCCCTACGCACAAAAGATTTTGACCGTTGTTTTGGACAGCGCTCTCGGAAACATCGATCTGATCACGTTGGACGGAACGGTAATTGCAAAAGAGGATCCCATCTCCGCAACGTTGGCGGTGGATACGGAAGCTTTGGTACGCGCGGTTGCTTCGCTGATCCCCACATTGAACGATTTTGCCAACATGACGGATGGCAACTTGCTGACCACTATGCTCGGCATCACCTATTTGCCCGAATCGGATGATGCGGTCTCCAAAACCAAAAACATTCAGTTGAATGTGGTTTTGGAGGGAAATCTCGAACGGTTAAAACAGGTTGCGGCTGAGTTGGATGCCTTGCTCCGCAAGTATATTGATTTCCAAATTTGCGAAGACGGAAGTATTTATCTCGGAATCGTTCCTCCTACTTTGCGTATTCCCGCAGAACTGACGGAAGTTTACCGCGATCTGCTCAATGCCGAGTCGTTGGATGACGCGGTAAAGCAAAAACTTTTGAATTTCACCAATGTCGGCGGTGTGATCGGCTTTGCGGATACCATAACATTGGATGATATCGTTGCGATTTTGAAAGCAGTGGATGTAAATGCTCTTTACAATACATTCATGAATTTCTCTTTCATCGAAGCTGTCATTGCCAAAGCGGAAGCTTTGACGGGATATACACTTCCCGATCTGACGTTGGATGAAATGAAAACCCTGTTGTTGGAGTCTCCCTCCATCGACCGTATTTGCGCAAAATTGCAGGAAAAGACCGGATATCAAGTACGGGCGCTTTTGGAACAGTGCGCAGATCAGTTTGACGCGGCGACTGAAAACGCGCGCGTTCAGCAGATGTTGACGCTGATCTCCGAACGTTTCGGTTATGATCTGAGCGATCTTTCCGCGGCGGATATTTTGGAGAACGTTTCCGACCTCCCGCTCTTTGAGACCGTAGCAAACAAGGTCTCCGAAAAGATCGGAAAAGACGTTCTGTCCGTATTGGAAGGAAACACCGTTCAGGAACTTTATGATCTGGCAGTTGCGGCTGCTTCCGATCGGATCGGCGTTTACAACAAGTTGGTCGGATATGTTGATGTGTTGCAGAGCTATTTGCCCGCAACCGTGATGAATTATCGCATTGCAAACAGTTATGTGGAAGGAAGCAGTACGTTCCGTGAAGATGCAAAGATCACGGTAAACGTAAAGAGCATTCTTCAAAAAGCGGCGGATAAGCTGACTTCTTTGACCGATCGGATTCCGCAGGACCGGATCGATCTGATCATGGGATATGTTCCGGATCAAAATGTGACGGTCTACGTCAACGTGGCGGTACGGGTTACCGATCTGTATCGGATCACGTTCAAAAACCGGGAAGGAACCAAAACGTATACAACGGTATTTATGCCTGTCGGAACCGATCTGACGATTTACCGTGAGAATTTGGATCTGGTCGGATATCAATTTACCGGCTGGGCAGATGAAAACGGAAATGCTTTGGATCGGATGCCGGATCACGATGTTGTCGTGTATGCCGACTTGGCTTCTGCCGAAGTTACAATCTTGGATACCGAAGGTGCGTTCTTTACCAAGTTGTACGCCGGGATCGGTGATGTATTGAATGCGGAGAG
>CAYPIV010000011.1:0-13388 GCA_964410895.1 uncultured Ruminococcus sp.
GTTTTCCGTTGACAAATACCGTTGTCTTGTAATCGCAGGCGCCGATATGCCACAAAATGCGTTTGTTTTTCCATTCACTCGGAATTTCTACGGAGCGGTGATACCAAACAGCATTCATAAAATCAGTGTGAGCCACTCCGGAAAGGCGACTTTCCGGGCAGAAAGGAACGGTGATTTCGGCATTGAGTTCCGTCCGTTCATAAAACCGTTTGGGCATTCCGACTTTTGCATCGTCGATCTCAAAATCCCACTTGCCGTTCAAATTGAGCCAATCATTTCTTTGAAGATTCGGACATGGATGTTCCGATCTGGGAATCAAATGTTCCATATGTGTTCTCCTTGACATTGAATTCAATGGGTTCGGTGCCGTCCGATATCGGAAGATCGTTCTCCTCACCGCATGGGAAAGCAACCGAAAGTATGTACCATTTCATTTTCATTATAATCGCTTTGCAAGGATCTGTCAAGAGATTTTTTCAAACGGAAGCGCGGACGGAACGCTTTCAAAAGATCCCGGAACGCTCAAATGTGAAATTTGCGAATTGATTTTCAAAAAAACTACGTTTTTTGTGAACTTTGCCCATACCGTTTTTTCTGAAAAAATGGTATAATGTATATAATGACAGGAAAAGAGAACCTTGCATGGATTTGCGGAAGGAGGACAGCAGTATGTATCAAATCAACGACTACGTGTTTTACGAATCCGGAGGAATCTGCAAAGTTTCCGATATCCGGTATGCTCCTTTGGAAAGTATGCCTTCGGATCGGAGATACTATATTCTGCAATCCACACACGATTCCAACGGCGTGATGTATGTTCCGGTCGACAATGACTGTATTTTTATGCGTCGGCTGTTCAATCGGCGGGAAGCGGAAGATTTTTTGCCTACCATTCCGTCCATTCCCGTGATCGAGGAGTCCAATGCAAAACTGTTGCGAAACAAATATATCGAAGCCATGCGAACACATGCTCCGAAAGAATGGGTGCGTGTGATCAAAACCGTATACACACGTGCCGTGGCATTATCGGCAACGCGTTCGGCGCGTCTTTCCGAAACGGAGCGCTCTTTTTCGGAAACGGCAAAGCGCTATCTTTATACGGAGCTTGCATTGGCATTGGAGAAAGACCCGCACGATATGGAAAACTATTTGGTTTCCTATTTCCAAAAAGCGGAATAAGATCAAAAAAGGGCGAAGCCGATCGAAAGAACTTCGCCCTTTTTTCGTTCTCGCTTTCCAAACGCTCAAAAAACGCTGAGCGAGGGTTCCAATTCCCGAATGGCATTTTGAAGTGCTTTTGCGGAACGTTGCAAACGCTCTTCTTCTTCTCCGTTGAGCGGAATTTCCAACACTTGTTTGATCCCGTTTTTGTGAACGATACACGGCAAACTCATATACACATCTTCCAAATCGTAATGTCCGTTTACGGGAGCCGAAACGGGAAGTACCGTATTTTCATCCCGCACGATTGCCGCCACAATGCGTTTGACCGACTCGGCGATCGCATAATATGTGGCGCCTTTTGCCGCAATGATCTGATAGGCACTGTCCCGAGCTTCTCGGAACAATCCTTCCAAAACGGTTTTATCATACCCTCTGCCGCAACTTTCGCAATAGTGCCGAAGATCCACTCCGGAAATGTTTGCCGAACTCCAAACGGGAACTTCGCTGTCTCCGTGCTCTCCGATGATAAAGGAATGCACGTTTCGGCTGTCAACCCCAAGGTGAGAACCGACCAACTGCTTTAACCGTGCTGTATCCAAAACCGTTCCGGAACCGATCACGCGGTTTGCCGGAAATCCGGAAACACGGTGGGCAACATAGGTCAGAATATCCACGGGATTGGTCACGACCAGCAGGATCGCATCCTGATTATGCAAAATGAGATTGCCGACGATCGAACAAAACACCTTGGTATTGGTGCGCAACAGATCCATCCGGGTCTCATTCGGTTTTTGATTGATGCCGGCGGCGATCACGATCAGACCGCAGTCGCCGAGATCGGAATATTCCCCTGCGTAAATATCCATGGGCGCATGAAAGGGAAGTCCGTGCGCAAGATCCGAAGCTTCTCCCTCGGCGCGTTTTTGATCCACATCCAACAATACCATTTCCGAAAACCATCCGGTTTGCATGAACGTATAGGCGACCGTAGCTCCTACGTTTCCGCAACCGATGATCGCACATTTTCGCAAATTTGTTTTTAAAACGGGAAAAGCTGTTTTTTGAATTCTCGATTCCATTGCATTTCATCCTTTCTGCAGTTCCGTACTCTTTTTAGTATGCGCTTTTTCAAAAAAAATATAGAAAAAAGTATTGACAAATTCGAAAATTCGTGGTATACTTGTAAAGCAATTTACTTTACATCTGATTTTGCTCGGAAAGAGGTCATGCGCGAATGTTTGAAAAGGATCTGGAAATCAGTTTTTTGTTGGATTTTTACGGAGATGTTCTTTCCGAACGCAAACGCACGGTATTGGATTATTACTACAACGATGATCTGTCTCTTTCGGAGATTGCGGAGGAGATCGGGATCTCGCGCCAAGGCGTGCGGGAACTGATCAAAAAAGCGGAAGAAGAATTGCATTTTTACGAAGAAAAGCTTGGCTTGGCAAATCGGTTTCGCGCCGCACAACGGTGTGCTGCGGAATTGCTTTCTCTGATCGATCGTTCGAACGTCAGCGAAGCGGTACGGGATGCCGCCGTTCGCCTTTTCGAAACGGTACATTGAGCAACGGAGTTAAAAACCATACAAACGGGAGGTGCGTTCTTTGTTTGACAGTTTGGGAGAAAAACTGAATCAAGCCTTCAAAAAGTTTCGCAGCAAGGGGAAACTGACCGAAGCGGATATCAAAGCGGGAATGCGCGAGATCAAGCTTGCTTTGTTGGAAGCGGACGTCAATTTTAAAGTTGTACGGGATTTTATCAAGATCGTATCCGAAAGAGCGGTCGGAACCGAGGTATTGGAATCCCTGCTTCCCGCACAGCAGGTCGTAAAGATCGTCAATGAAGAACTCACTCGGTTAATGGGGGGCTCGCAGTCGAAGCTGACCATTGCTTCCGCACCGCCGACGGTCGTGATGATGGTCGGTCTGCAAGGTGCGGGAAAAACGACGCACGCCGGAAAACTTGCGGGGCTTTATAAAAAGCAGGGAAAGCGTCCGTTGTTGGTCGCGTGCGACGTTTACCGTCCCGCTGCCATCAAGCAACTTCAAGTGGTCGGCGAAAAGTTGGATATTCCCGTTTTCACCTTGGGAGATCAAGTTTCACCGGTGCAGATCGCAAAAGAAAGCCTCCAATTTGCAAAACAAAAAGGGTACGATATGGTTTTTATCGATACCGCAGGACGATTGCAGATCGATGAAGTTTTGATGGACGAACTGAAGCAGATCAAAGCGGAAGTCGCTCCCACCGAAATTTTGTTAACGGTGGACGCCATGATCGGTCAGGAGTCCGTAAACGTTGCACAAACGTTTAACGATCTTTTGGATATTACCGGTGTGATCTTAACCAAGTTGGACGGCGATACTCGCGGCGGTGCTGCTTTGTCCATCCGGTATGTTACCGGAAAGCCGATCAAATTTGTCGGCACCGGTGAAAAATTGGATACCATTGAACCGTTCCACCCGGACCGCATGGCGTCCCGCATTTTGGGAATGGGGGATGTGCTGACCTTGATCGATAAGGCACAAGCGGCATATGATGAAAAACAGGCGGCTGCGTTGGAGCAAAAAATGCGCCAGCAGACGTTCACTTTGGACGACTATTTGGATCAGCTGGCTCAGCTGAAAAAAATGGGAAATTTGGAACAACTGATGGGAATGATGCCGGGGATCAAACCGGGGGCATTGAAAGATGCCAAGATCGATGAAAAAATGTTGGCGCACACCGAAGCCATCATTCATGCCATGACGCCGAGAGAGCGGGAAAAACCGGATCTGATCAATGCGTCCAGAAAGAAAAGGATCGCGCAGGGCTCGGGAACCTCGGTAGAGGAAGTTAACAAAGTGTTGCGGCAATTTGAGCAAATGCTGAAAATGATGAAGCAATTCAGCAACATGGGAAGATCCAAACAGGGAATGAAAATGCTCGGCAGAATGAAGATGCCTTTCTGATTTCACCGTTCATTCATAAAAACAATTCTATATTTTTTCGGAGGAAACAATTTATGGCAGTTAAAATGAGATTGAGAAGATTGGGTGCAAAGAAGGCTCCTTTCTACCGCGTGGTTGTAGCAGACAGCCGTTACCCTCGTGACGGACGTTTCATCGAAGAGCTCGGATATTACAACCCCATGACCACTCCCGCTGAGATCAAGATCGACGCAGAGAAGGCAAAAAAATGGATCGCAAACGGTGCACAACCGACCGAAACGGTAAAATCTTTGCTGAAAAAGAGCGGCATTGTTGACTAATCCCCACCAAGGAGATCTTGAATGATGAATTTGCAAGAAACTTTGATGGATATTGCCAAGGCGATCGTCGATACCCCGGAGGAAGTCAAGGTCACACAGGAAGAGGACGAAAAAAGCATTACTCTGACGTTGACCGTTGCTCCCGACGATATGGGTATGGTGATCGGCAGACACGGTAAGATCGCAAAAGCCATTCGCACCGTGATCAAAGCAGCGTCCGCAAATTGCGGAAAAAAAGTGAATGTTGAGATCCGTTAAGGAACAACGAAAATGTCTCATTTGCAACTTCTGCATTTGAGACATTTTTCTTTTGGAACCGTTTGGCAAAAAGCGGTAAAAATGCAATCCCACGTGCGGAAAAATCCGCCGAAAAGCATTGACAAACAAAAAAAGATGTGCTATACTTAACCTGAATTACGATAGAGGTGCACTTGGAGATCAGTATCCGATACGAAAAAATCACGCGGATGTTGTATGGGAGAAAGGTTCCGGTGCCGAAGAGAACGGCTTGGCGAAGTCGGTCTCTGGCAGTGCGGAAAAGATCCGTCCTGTTGTCGCAGAAATGCGGAGAGCTATCTTCTCATCCCCTTTTGACTTGGAAAGCGACCTGTTTCGCTTGCACTTCAGTGTGGAAAGAGACATGCTCTCGGCGGCATGTCTCTTTTTTGTTCGGATCAAAGAAAAAATCGAAAATACTGCTTTGGAAAGGATCAAAACTCCGATTATGAAAAAAACTGTTTTTCAAGGGGCGGCTACCGCTCTGATTACACCGTTTCGAAACAATGCCGTTGATTACGAAACCTTCGGTCGCCTGATCGATTGGCAAATTTCGGAAGGGATCGACGCCTTGGTGGTTTGCGGAACCACAGGGGAATCATCCACACTGACTGATGAAGAACATCGGGAAGCCATTCGGTTTGCCGTAAAGCGGGTTGCCGGACGCGTTCCGGTGATTGCGGGCACCGGTTCCAACGATACCGCATACGCCATTGAGCTCACAGCATTTGCATGCGAAGCAGGCGCGGATGCGGTCCTGTTGGTTACGCCGTACTATAACAAGACGACCCAACAGGGGTTGATCGCTTCGTTCCGTGCCATTGCGGATGTTTCCACGAAGCCGGTGATCCTGTACAATGTTCCTTCCCGCACCGGTTGCAATATCCTGCCGGAAACCGCGCTTGCTTTGGCGGAACACCCGAATATCGTCGCTATAAAAGAAGCCGGCGGAAATATTTCGCAAATTGCGGAATTGGCTGCATTGACCAAGGGAAAGTTGGATATCTATTCCGGAAACGACGATCAGATCGTGCCGATCTTATCTTTGGGAGGAAAAGGCGTGATCTCGGTTCTTTCCAATCCGATGCCGCGCGCAACGTCGGAGATCTGCCACCGTTTCTTCCGAGGGGATGTCAAAGGCAGCTTAGATCTGCAGTTGCAACTGCTGCCGTTGGTCCATGCGCTGTTTTGCGAAGTAAATCCTATTTCCGTTAAGGCTGCAATGTCCGAAATGGGATTTGGCGAAAATACGCTTCGGTTACCCTTGACCCCAATGGAGGAACAGCACAAGGAACGTTTGTTGCAATTGATGCGGGAACAACATTTGATTTGAGGAGAGATTTATGAAGATCTTAATTTGCGGTGTCGGAGGCAGGATGGGAAGAGAAGTTGCAAAACTTGCACTGGAAGGTGTGCGCGGAAGCGTTCCCGTGGCAGGTTTCGACATTTTACCGCTGGATACGCGGGAATTTCCCACGTATACGGATTGGAACGCGGTGGATGCGGATATTGACTGTATCATTGATTTTTCTCATCACACGGCAACGGAAGCTTTGCTGAAATATGCTTGCAAAGCAAAGTTGCCGGTGGTTTTGGCAACCACCGGGCACACGGAGGAAGAGCTGAAAGGGATCGAGCAGGCGGCAAACGAAATTCCGATCTTCCATTCCGCCAATATGTCGCTTGGAATTGCGCTGTTGGTCGAGCTTGCAAAGACCGCAGCAAAAACCTTTCCGGAAGCCGATATCGAGATCATCGAAAAGCACCACAACCGAAAAGCGGATGCGCCAAGCGGAACGGCGTTGTTGCTTGCGGATGCACTTCGGTCCGTCCGTCAAACGTCCAAATTGATCTTCGGTCGGCACGGGCAAGCCAAACGGGAACCGAACGAGATCGGCATCCACGCAGTGCGGATGGGAAATATCATCGGCGAGCATGAAGTGATTATCGGGACCGATACGCAAACGATCACGTTAAAACATGAGGCGCACAGTCGGTCGCTGTTTGCGGAAGGTGCCATCGCGGCTGCGGAGTTTTTGATCGGGAAACCGGCTGGTCGGTATGATATGCAAAGCATGATCGACGGTATTTAAGTCCGCATTGCAAAGGAGTTTTTATGATTTGTCAAAATTTATCCGTAAATGAGCAAGGGCATCTTTGTCTGAACGGCATGGATACGGTACCGCTCGCCGAAAAATACGGAACCCCTCTTTATTTGATGGACGAGGATCGGATCCGTGAACGTTGCCGCACGTATTTGGATGCGGTCAAGCAAGCGTTCGGTACTTCTGCCCGTGTCTTGTATGCGGGAAAAGCTGCCGCCTTTCGCCAAATCTATCGGATTATGAAGGAAGAGGGCATGGGGATCGACGTGGTTTCTTCCGGCGAGATCTATACCGCGGATTCCGTTGGTTTTCCCATGGAACATGCGTATTTTCACAGTAACAATAAAACCGATGCGGATATTGCGTTTGCCATGGAAAAAGGAGTCGGGTACTTCGTTGCGGACAATCGCGAGGAGCTGGATGCCATAGAACGGATCGCGCGGGAGCGGAACGCCGTTCAAAAGGTACTTCTCCGTCTGACGCCCGGAATCGATCCGCATACCTATGCGGCGGTTGCCACCGGAAATGTGGATTCCAAATTCGGATCCGCAATTGAAACGGGACAAGCCGAGGAGATCGCGGCATATGCCATGACATTACCGCATATCCGGCTGAGCGGATTTCATTGCCATGTGGGATCGCAGGTGTTTGATTCGGATGTTTTCCTGCGCTCCTCCGCGATCATGCTGCGTTTTATCGCAATGATGCAACAAAAATACGGATTGCAAACCGAAGAGCTGGACCTTGGCGGCGGATACGGAGTTCGATATACGGAGGAGGATCCGGAGATCGATATTTCGCGGAATATTTTTCAAGTTGCGGATGCCATCAAAGCCAACTGTGCGGCTTTGCAGATCGATCTGCCCGCCATTCGCATGGAACCGGGAAGAAGTATCGTTGCCGATTCCGGCATGACGCTGTATACCGTCGGGACGGTCAAACAGATCCCGGGATACAAAAACTATGTTTCGGTGGACGGCGGCATGACGGATAACCCGCGTTTTGCACTCTACCGTTCCGCATATACCGTTTTGCCGGCAAACCGAGTGCCGGATCTGCAAAAAAAGCCGCTGTTCCGCTGTTCTGTGGTTGGACGTTGTTGCGAAAGCGGTGACATTCTTCAAGAAAACGTGGAAATGCCGTCGGACATCCGTCGCGGCGATCTGCTTGCCGTATTGACGACCGGCGCGTACAATTACTCGATGGCGTCCAATTACAATCGGATTCCGCGTCCCCCGGTGGTAATGCTGTCCGGCGGAAAGGACACTTTGGCGGTAAAACGGGAGAGTTTTGCCGATCTTTGTAAAGATGATCTTTAATTAAGCAAATAAATTGACCAACAGAAATAAAAAAAGACTTTTCGGAGGAATTGATCATGGGAAGAGATGACCGCGAAGCTATGGAAGAAAAAATCAAAGCCGGAGAAAAAGCCGCCGCTAAGGCAGAGAAAAAACGGCTGAAAGCAGAGTTAAAGAAACAAGGAGTCGGCTTTTGGACGGATTTTAAAAAGTTTATTACCAAAGGCAATGTTTTGGACATGGCGGTTGCCGTGGTGGTTGCAACCGCATTCAATGCGATCGTCAACGGGCTTGTCAAATACATTATCACACCGTTTGTTACTTCACTGACCAGCGAAGTCAGCATCAATGAATGGGAATACGTGTTGCGTCCGGAGCAGTTGGATGAAGCCGGTGAAGTGATCACAAGCGAAATTTCCATCCAATACGGCCTGTGGCTCCAATCCATTGTTGATTTTTTGATCATTGCGCTGAGCGTATTTATTATTGTTCGCCTGATCCGCAACACGGAGCGAAAATTGAATGCGAAAGAAATCGCAAAAAAAGAAGCGGAAGAAACTGCAAAAAAGGCCGAAGCGGATGCCAAAGCAAAGTTGGAAGAAGAAAAAGCCACCCGTTTGGCAGCCGAAAAGAAGGCGATCGAAGAAGAATTTTATGCAAATGTTCGGGAGCAATCCGCGCTTTTGCGTGAAATTTGCGAGCGGTTAAAGCTACAGGACGAAAAGAATCTTCCAAATTCCACCGAGCAGGGAAAGAACATCGAACAAAAAGCTTGAGCGTTTTGCGAAAATACCGCTCGGATCGGTCGGGTGCATGAAACGCGAAATTCAGATCGATCCGAACGCGGGATCTGCAAACGGTTTTGGCAGAATCGATTCCGCACGAATGATTTGGAGAGTTGAAAATCAATGGGCATTTTTTTGATCTTGGCATTTTTGTTTTTCATCGGTTCCGTACTCGGATGGGGAATGGAACTGATCTACCGCCGTTTTTTTTCCAAGGCAAATCCGGAACGAAAATGGATCAATCCCGGGTATTGCGTAGGTCCCTATCTTCCTCTTTACGGTTTGGGACTGTGTTTGCTGTATTTGATCGCGTCTTTGGAAGATCTTGCATGGATCTCCGCCCCGATCCTCAGCAAGATCCTGCTGTTTTTCCTAATGGCGGTCTGCATGACGGTAATCGAATATCTAACGGGGATCCTTTGCCTAAAAGTTGCCAAGGTCAGACTTTGGGACTATTCTTCCGAATGGGGCAACGTCAACGGCATCATTTGCCCGAAATTCTCTTTGATCTGGGCAATGCTCGGTGCGGCTTACTATTTTTTGATCCACCCGTATATTTTGAGTGCCGTACATTGGTTATCCGAAAATTTGGCGTTTTCTTTCTTCATCGGAATGTTTTTCGGAATTTTTACCGTCGACGTCGTGTATTCCTCCGGCTTCGTTGCTAAACTGAAGCAATTTGCAGAAGAAAACGATGTGATCGTCCGTTATGAAAACTTAAAAGCGCATGCGCACAGCATGCGGGAACGCAGCAAGCAAAAAACAAGGTTTTGGCTTTCTCTGCGAATCGATCGCCCACTTTCCGATTACTTAAAAGAGAAAAGATCCTCGTTTGAAAAGCGCAAGAACAAACGGCAAAACAATTCGGCAGATCCACCGAAATCGGATCGAAAGAAAAAAAGATAAGAGGAAACGGCAGCAAACCGTTTCCTCTTATTTTGTGCGATCTTTTTTCAGATTCCGCAGCCTGATGAAGTTGGGAGAGACAGTTCCAAGATCCGATCCGCAAATCGTTCCGCTTCCGACCGTTGATGAGTGACCAAAATCGCGCAGGGGCTGTTTTTTCGTAAATATTTCGTGAACAGGTCCCACAGCGTATATCGTAATTCCTCATCCAAAGCGGCAAAAGGCTCATCCAATAAAAACAACTGTCCTCCGTAGGCAAATGCACGCGCCAAGGATACTCGGCTTTTCATCCCTCCGGAAAGAGCATCCGGAAATGCGCTTGCACGGTCCGACAGCGAGACCGCCTGTAAAAGATCGCGGATCTTTGCAATACTTGCCTCGCTTTTCGGATCTGCCATGACTGCTGCAACGTTTTCCTCCACCGTCAACCAAGGGAAAAGGCGCGGTTCCTGAAAAACATAGGAAATGCGTTCCGCATCGGTTTGGATCTGACCTTTCTGCGGAGCATACAATCCGGAAGCTAAATTCAGCAAGGTCGTTTTTCCACATCCGGAAGGTCCGACTACGGCAAGCAGTTCTCCATCCCTTACGGTAAATGAAAGATCACGAAAGATCGGTAACTTTCCATAGCCGAAAGACACATCTTGAAAGGCGATCATGTTGCGGTACCTCCTTGCGTCCGAGTGACCTTGCGTTTTTGAAACAGCGCCGTAACGATAATCTCGATCAAAAGGCTCAGCAAAATGACGATCGCCGTCCAAGCGAACATGGTCGGTGTGTCAATATACAGCTTGGCTTCTCCGATCTCCGTACCGATCGAACTCTTGGGCATGGCAATGATCTCCGCGGCAATTCCCGCTTTCCAAGCAAGCCCGACCGAAGTTCGCATAGCGGAAAAGAAATAAGGTTTTACCGAAGGAATCACAACAATGCGCATCCGTTTCCAAAAAGAAAATCGATACACGGACGCAACCTGCAAAAGCATCGGATCCACCTTGGAAAAGCCGGTGTCAAGATCGCTCCATACGATCGGCAATACGATCAGAAAGGTGATAAAAACGGGAACTCGCGCGGAACCGATCCAAATCATGGCAAGAATGATGAACGAAGCCACGGGAGTCGCTTTGATCACGGTCATCACCGGAAAGATCAAGGTCCGAAGAAATGAGCCGTGTGACGTTGCCAAAGACAAAACCGTTCCGCAACATACGGCAATACAAAATCCAAGTAAAACATTTCGAACGGAAACGGCAGTGATCCGATAAAAATCGGCGGTAGCGAGCAGTTCCGCCATGCGTTTACCGACCGTAACGGGGGAAGGGAGCAACAGCGGTTTTCCGACGCCGATTGCGGCGAAGTGCCAAACAGCGATCCAAAACAGAAAGGCGATCAGCGCTTCGCCGATTCGTTTGGCAAATCTCATTTTGCGGAACTGTAATAAAAATCATCCGCAGGGAGTTTTCCGCCGATCGAAGCGGGTGCAATTCCGTACAGGATCGTCAAATAATTCTCCATGGAGACTTTCATATCGGCACCTGCCAGATAGCAAATGTTACATTTCGGAATTGCGGCTTTGGCAACGTTTGCATTTGCAAAGATATTGTTCGCCGCTATCATTTCCGAGGCTGTCGCAGGGTCGTTCAAAAGAAATTGAATGGACGCTTCGTAAGCCGTTAAAAATTCGGAAACAACGTTCGGGTATTGCTCCAAAAATTGCGTCCGAACTACCAAACATCCCTGAACAAGAGAATTCGCAGGAGCAACTTTGTTCCACTCGACAGTCAGATCCATTGCGGTCGCAACCGTAATTTCATTGGATTTTGCCGCATTGGTAGCAATAGTCACCATCGGTTCCGGTAACACGGCAATTTCAACCGCACCTGCCGCAACCGCGTCCTTTAAGTTTGCGGGAGCCGCATAGCTGGTGGAATCGATCGTAATGTCGGTCCCGATCTGCAATCCGTTTGCTTGGCAAAGGTACTGAAAAATGAAAGCGGGATTTTGCGCAGGCGTGTACACCGTTTTTCCGCGCAGATCTTCAAAGGAAGTCGGAGCGGAACCGTCGGTCGTAACCAAATACAACACGCCGAGGGTATTGATGGCGAGTAATTTTACTCCGCCGTCGGTCTTATTGTATACGTTTGCGGCGGCATTTGTGGGCAATGCCGCAATATCCGCATCGCCGTTGATCAAGGCAGCGGTAACGTCGGAGGCATCGGATTTGACTTGAAACGAGTAAAGACCGGTTGCTTTTGCCGTTTCATCGTTCATAAATTTTGCCATTCCGAAACCGGTGGTTCCGCTTAATACGAATACGTTGACACTGTTCGGCGTCTTGACTTCGGAGGGATCTGCAGCAGTGGATCCGGCGGTCGAATTCGCGAGATCGTTGTTCCGATCGGATTGCGTGCAAGATGCCATGGAAAACAGCATCAAAAAGCCGAGGAGAAGAGCAAGGGTTCGAAGTTTCATGATTGAAAGTCCTTTCCAATGGATTTGTATTTATTGATATGCTTGAAGCAACGCTTCCGAATGTAACAGACGAACCGTTCGTCCGTCTTTTTGAATATATCCGTCTTTTTCCAATTTTTCAAACGCACGGTATAGAGAAGCACGACCGATATCCAGCCGTTCCGAAAGCTCGGAAACGGAACCGGAGAGAGCAACGGTATCCGTATTTTGAGACAGCAAGTATAAACTCAGCCGACGTTCGGCGCTTCCCGCTGTCAAATATCCGATCTTTTGATTCAAAAATCGGATACGGGAGGACAAAAATTCCAAATAGTGATATAAAAACACGGAGTCGGTTTCCAACAACCGACGCACGGCGGATTCACGCAAAAAGAAAACGCGGCATCGTTTCTGCGCTGTAATTCGGCTGACGTACGAGTGATCGGAAAACAAAGCGGCTACGCCAAACGGTTCCCCGATTTGCAAACAGCGCAACAGCGTCGGTTTCCCGTGATCCGGAGTGGAAATTTCCGCCTTTCCGCTGAGGAGACATCCGATCGCTTTTTGCTTTTGATCCGGTGATACGATGATCTCTCCTTCACTGAATGTTTGAATTTCGCTGTTGTGTTCTTCCGAAAGGATCTCCACGGAAGCAGAGGAGATTCCCTCAAAAAGCGGGCATGCCAAGATCCGGCACTGTTCCTCTTGTTGAAATCGCATACGTTCTCCTTTTTGTATCATTTGGGACAATTATAGCATGAGAGAACCGATTTGTCAACAAGAATCGGCAAACTTTTCGAGAATATCTGCCGATTTTCGGAAAAGCAGAGCGAGGAAATTCAAAAAAAACGCCCCCAAAAAACAAAATGTTCGACTTTTCCAAAGAAGCGCGAATCAAAAGAAAAAGAAAAAAAGAAAAAAACCTTGCAATTTCAGTAATTTTATGCTACAATAAAAGCGTTGAACACACCAAGAATCGATCGTTTTTGTTCAATGAAACGAATGTTGCCGCACTCGGCGGCTCTGAAGTATCCGCGCAACAGAAACGATGCGCTCAAATCCAATCTGTCCTTGTAGCTCAGCAGGATAGAGCACCAACCTCCTAAGGTGTTACTCAATCGCTTGCCTTTCGGAAAAAGGCAAGCGGTGATAT
>CAYPIV010000012.1:0-13041 GCA_964410895.1 uncultured Ruminococcus sp.
CGATCGCAAGAGCATTTGAGAAAGAAGGGATTTTGGTGTCTGATACGGCAGCTGTTCTTTTGAGTTTATCCATTGCGCTTTTGGCGGGACTTTTGCTTTCCCGATTGGCAAAACTTGTCAATCTTCCCGCGGTGACCGCATATTTGGTCGCAGGCGTTTTGATCGGACCGTTTGCGCTTGGTTCCCTCGGCGTGGATGGGATCGGAATTACCGCAACGCAGATCTCACAGTTCGGGATCATTGCGGATGTTGCGCTCGGGTTTATTGCGTTTTCCATGGGAAATGAATTTCGCATCTCCCAACTGAAAAAGATCGGAAAGCAGGCAACGGTGATCGGGGTGTTTCAGGCACTTTTCACCACCTTGGTCGTGGATTTTGCACTGATCCTTTTGCATTTTGCCATTCCCGATGTTCTTTCACTTTCGGCAGCCATTGTGTTGGGCGCGGTTGCAACGGCTACGGCACCTGCCGCAACATTGATGGTGGTACGGCAATATAAAGCAAAAGGAAAGCTGACCGATATTTTGCTTCCGGTAGTTGCTTTGGATGATGCCGTGGGGTTGGTTGTGTTTGCGGTATCTTTCGGGATCGCGAAATCGTTGGATGCCGGGCCCGTTCAGTTGTTATCCGTTGTTTTGGAACCGCTTTTGGAAGTGCTTCTCTCTTTGGCGCTCGGTTTGGCAATGGGCTTTTTGTTTACCTTCTGTGAGCGCTTTTTCCATTCGCGTTCCAAACGAATGGCGGTTTCGGTCACTTTTGTCATCATGACGGTTGCCGTTTCCTGTCTCAGTTTTGACATTGCCGGAATCCACATCGGTTTTTCTTCTTTGCTGGCTTGCATGATGTTGGGAACTGTATTTTGCAACATTTGCGATGTTTCGGAAGAGTTGATGGAACGTGCGGATCGTTGGACCGCACCGATCCTGATCCTGTTTTTTGTTGTCAGCGGTGCCGAGTTGGAGCTTTCCGTTTTTGCGGAGCTTGCCGTGATCTTGATCGGTATCGTCTATATTTTGGCTCGTTCGCTCGGAAAGTATTTCGGTGCGAATATCAGCGCGCGTTTTACCGGCTGTGATTCCAATATCGTAAAATATCTCGGCGTTACCTTGCTTCCGCAAGCGGGGGTTGCACTCGGAATGGCGATCAAAGCCATTGAGCTGGGACCGGACGGCGCGATCGTTCGGAACATTACATTGTTTGCCGTTTTGATCTATGAATTGGTGGGACCGTTTTTGACCAAGATCGCTTTGACTAAGGCGGGCGATATCCATGCGGAAGGAAAACACAGTGCCCGGGAAGAAGCCAAACAAATGACACCGATGGTACAAGAACAAGGACGGCACGGACATGCGAATTTTAAATAACCGTTTTTGCTGTAAAAAAGATCGATAACCGCGGTTCGGTCGGCTGTTTGGCAGGTTCGGTATGCCTGACAGCCGACTTTTTGACGGTTTGGATCGAATTTGATCGCAAATGGATGCAAATCCGAGCATTCGGTCGACAGAATCGGCGAAACGCTTTCCGATTGCGAAAAAAAACAATCCTTTTTTGTTGATTCTGTCGGGTCGGATGTGAAAGTTATATAAATTTTTTGAAAAAAGTATAGACAGAAGAATTGCGATATGATATAATAGAATAGATCGCACACAACCGCTTTTTTGATATTCTGTTTGTTTTTGCGCAAACAAACGGATCGGCGTCGAAAAAACGTTTGATGCGAATTGACTTTTGAACAAATGAAGATCCGATGATTTCGGAAAGGAGCTGACAATTTATATGGAACAGAACAGTAATGTCAAGGAGATCCGCATTCTGGATTTGTTTGCGGTTTTGAAACGTTGCTGGTTCATCATGCTGATTGCGTTCGTTGTGGCGTTTGCCGCTTTGTTTGCGGTTGCTACGGTCACGTACCGACCGATGTATTCCGCCACTTCCACCGTGTATTTCCTCTCAAACTCCAGCATCATGCAGGATGGGCAAAACAACAGTGCGTATTACCAATTGGAGATCGCGGCAAAACTTGCGGAAGATTGCTTGGAAATGCTTGAACTTGAGGATCAAGTGATCCTGCCCGTGCTGACCCGTTTTCAGGAGCAGGGGATGTTGCTTGACACGGACGTTAAGGATTTTCGTGAGATGATCTCCTACAAATATGATTCCGGAGAACGGTTTGTGTTCTTCACCATCACCAACGACGATCCTGCCACAACGGCAAAGATCTGCAACGAACTGACCGAGCAGATCGTAACCTCTTTCAACCAAGCGCAAACAGACGGCACTTGGAAGATCGTGCAAACGGTGAATTCCGCAAAGGAGCCGACGGAACCTTCCAATTCCGTTTCCGTTTGGAAGATCGGATTGATTTCCTTGATCGCCGCCGTTGCGGTATACGTAATCTATTTGGTTCTGTTCTGGTTGAACGATTGTATTAACGCCCCGGAAGATGTGGAAAAATACTTAGATCTGCATGTGCTCGGTATCATTCCGAATTTGAATGAGAAAAAGGGCTCCCGTTACGGTGCATACCGTTACGAAGCAAATGACGTCGCCCGGAACAAAGGAGGAAAGAAATGAGATCCTTGGAGCTAACTATTTGCGATGACAGCAACTATTTTGTTCGGGAAGCATTCAATACTTTGCGCACCAATGTGCTGTTCTGTGAGAAAAATGTCAAATCGATCTTGGTTACCAGCGTGCAAGCGCATGAGGGAAAAACAACGGTTTCTTTGCAACTGTCGAAGTATCTTTCGTTGGTCAATAAAAAGGTTCTGTTTATCGACGCGGATCTGCGAATGTCGACCATTGCATCTCGACATACCAATGCGCAGGACGTGGTCGGTTTGAGTCATGTGCTTTCCGGGCAAGTTCCCGTGGAAGAAGCACTGTACAAAACGCAGTTTGAACAGCTGGATATGATCCTTTCGGGACCGTATCCGCCAAACCCCGTGGAACTTTTGAGCGGCGAGACCTTTAAAAAACTGATCCAAACGATGCGTGAAAATTACGATTATGTGATCGTAGACGCTCCGCCGCTGGGAATGGTGGTTGACGCGGCGGTGATCGGCGAAGTGTGCGACGGTTCTCTGCTGGTGATCAGTTCGGGCGTCGGAAAATATCGATATGCTCAGTCGGTGAAAAATCAGCTGGAAAGCAGCGGATGTAAACTGTTGGGAGCCGTGCTGAACCAAGCGTCCAAAAAGTCAAGGATCGATTCTCCCCAATACCGCTCCTATTACTATGCCGACAAAACGCAGGAAAAAGGCAAAAAGAAAAAATGATCTTCGTTTCGGAAGATCGTGAAAATGAAAAAAGAGTCCGCAAAGGTACATCACCTTTGCGGACTCTTTTTTCGTTGGAATTCGGTTTCGATCGAAACCGGATCGCATCGTCTTCGATCATTCCAAATATAGGGCGTCCGCATTGAGAAATGCGTGAGCACTGAGGCGCGAATCGGTGGGAATGAAGCGGGAAGCATTGCATTTTCGGCAGGTCACGCGGATCCCGCCGTCTTCTATTTCGGCATCGTATTCTCTGCCGTTGTCCTCCGGAGCGCATTTGCAGCGGATCTTTCCTTCGGCATCCAATTCATTGATGACAAACATCACGATCTGCTGAATTTGCGGATCGCTCAGAGATGCCTCGTCATTGCGGAGAGAATCCAAATCTTGCAGTCCGTTTTCCTCCATCCAATCCATCAGTTCCAATTCGCCTTTGGCAAGTGCCGCTTTGACGGCATTGATCTCGCCCAAGTAGGCAATGTCAAAATTTGAGTACGGACATTGCAGGGAGAACAACTCCCGTCCGAAAAACAATGTGGATTGCAGGGTGAATGTGTGCGGCGTGGGACAAAAGATACAGGGAACCGTCATTCGAACTTTTCCTTCTTTCGAATAAACGATCTCCGCTTCGCTTTGTTTGCAGGAACATTTCAACTTGATGCGGTCTGCTGTCAAAGCAAACAACCCGATCGCACTCATAATTCCGGCACCGCAATGCGGGCAACGGTAAGCCACGGTGGTTTGTTTGGGTTCAAGTATCATGAGCTTGTTTCCTTTTCTTGAAATTTGCGCATCGGTTTCGGTACGGACGGTGCGCTCTGACTGTTAGTATATTCCGAATACCGAAAAACGGTACGGAACCATTGCCCGTACCGTTTTCGGCTTTGATACGGCGTTGCGGAAAAAATTACTTCGCCGTGGTTGAGGATTTTGTCGTTGCCGCAGTCGTTGTCGTGGTTGTTGCCGTGGTCGGATCTCCGATCTTGTTCAATGCTTTTTCATTGACGGTATAGGATGCGGTGAGACTTGTAATCCAATCTTCGGTCAAGGTGTCGATGCAGTCGTTTTTCGCCTTGATCTCCCATGCCGATCCCGAACTGAGGTAGATTCCGATATATGCAAAAGAGGAGTCCTTTACCAAAAACGTTTTGATATCGTCGGCAACCCGTTCCTCGCTGAACATCCATTCCGCAAGATCTTCATTGGGAATGGCACTTTTCGAAAAGTCCTCGTTTACCTGTGCGGCAGCACTGAGGGAGGACAAAAGGTCGGTCAATTCGGATCCGGTCTTACCCTCTGCTTTGGCAGCGGTAAGCTGTTGCTCGAACTTGGTCAACTTTTCCAAAAAGTCTCCTTTTTCACTGCTGTCGGAAACGCGCAGATATGCGCCGTTTACGACTTTGTAGGTGTCAAAATACATGGGGGTGTTGATCAGGATATAAGCCGTGTACACGGTGTTTCCGTCATCATCGGTACCCTCGAACATATTGGTGTCAAATTCTTTTCTGAGGGAGGTCAGTGTTCCTTCCTGTACTTGCGAGACCCATTCCGCGAACGTATTCTCCGATGCATTGGGAGAATAGGAAACGGTGGATTTTACGGTCGGATAAACGGCATTTTCACTCAATCCCGAGATCAAGCCGTTGGTGATCTGATAGAAGAAATCGTGTTCGAATTCTTTATACAGGATCGAAGCACTTGCCCCGTCCGTTCCGAGGGCGGTAACGTAGATCACATAGTAGGTTCCGTTGGAATTGGTTGTATAAACATCGCCGATTGCCAAAGAGGAAACGTCGTTGAACACGATCTTGGTCACGGCAGAGGGAACGACACTGCTGGAAGTAGAGGAGGTGATATCTTTACTTTCGATTGCCTCATGCGCACGCATGATCGCCTCTTTGTCGGCATTTTCCGCTTTCAATTCGTTGGTCAGTGCATTCTGCTTCTCGGATGCGGAGAGGTAATTTTCCACACCCTTGCCGTACGCACAGTAGGAGATATCCGCTTTGGTCACTTGGAAAGCGGTTCCGGATCCGGTGCTTTCGCAACTCCGAATATAAATGACATAGTAAATGCCGTTGGCAAATCCCTCGCACACGGAACCCGCTTTGTTCCCCATGTCAAACACTTGGGTCGCGATTGCGGCGGGGAGATCCGGCGTTTCTCTTGTGATCCCGTTCCATTCGATTGCGTTGTTGTCCTTTAAGATCTGTTCGATATCCGCGTCGGTCAACTGCAATTCGCCCAAAAGCATTTCTGCATATTTTTCGGCAAAGAATGTGTCCAAAACGGAGTTTTTAAATTCGGTATTGCCTTCGTAAGACGTGCCTTCCAAACCGTTCAACGAAAATTCGAAAAAGCGGAATCGTGCTTCAACGGTCTTTTCTTCGGTATTTCTTGCCAGCAGAGCGGCAATGTAAATTCCTTTTTCGGTAGAGATCTGGGTTGCGGTTCCGACGGTTCCCGATGTGAAGAGCCATTTTTTCAGGGATGCATCGTCGATGTCATCCTCCGTGTAGGTGTCCGCGACGGGGAATTGCTGCTTGTCCAATGCTTCGGTCAGCGCATTTCCGTTTTCGGAGTTGGTGGCGCCGTCCAAGGCACTGTAAACATCTTTTGCCGAATAGGTGGCATATAACTTTTGGTAATTGGTGTCAAATTCATTTTGGATCAGGATCTCTTTGAATTCTTTTGCGGTCTTTGCGGTCAGCAGTTTCTCCGCAAGTTCTTTCGAATCCGTTTTGGAGCTGAGATAGTCGGTTTTGTAGTACTTTTCGGGATGTGCATCGCGGTACGTGAGGATCTTTTCCGCAGTCATCTCCGCTTCGTATCCCAATTGCATCTGTCCCTTGTATTTGTCATACAACAGTTTCATTTCAAGGGAAGCGCGAATGTCTTTTTCCTTGATCCCTTCGTAAACTTTCGCACTGAGAAATTTATTGAAAGAACCGTATCCCAAGTCGGAATAAATATCTTTCAATTCCGCAATGGCGGCATCGACCGAGCTCAATTCGTCTTCCGAAAGAGAAACGTTGGCTTTGTAAGCAGCATCGCAGACGGCAACATATGTCATATAGTCCGTCATATACGGTTCGATGCAAGATCTCAAGTCGCTTTGTACGATGGCACCCGCGTTGTCAATGGCAAAGTAGGTCGCCACATCCGCATTGGTTCCGTACTGACTTTGATAGTATTGCAAAAAGGTGTAGCTGGTGCCGGACACGGTGGTGGATTTGATGGAATCCCAAGAGGCGTTGGAGTATTCCAAAAGGATCTGCCATGCCATGTAGGTTGCCATTGATTGAGAAAGGTCGAATTTTCCCGTTTGGCTTTTGATCAAAATGCGGTTTCGCTCAACAATGCCGGTTCCGGAAATCGCCATGGTAATCGGTACGGCAAGAATGGCAACGACCAAGACCAGAATGATCAGTGGCAATACCCATTGCGGTGCTTGCTTCGATTGATTTTTTTGGGAACGCTCGCCGACTTCCTGCTGGTGGAGCGCTCTGTTTCTGCTTCCTTTTCCCATAATCGGGTTCCTTTCTTTTTTACAGAATTTGTTTGAGAGATTGAAAAAATACCTCTTTTAATGTGGCTTTATTATAGTTGCAGACTGTGAATACCGAATGTATTGGATATGAACAAACGCAAAATTTTCAAAAGAGAATCCGAATTTACTTTCGCTTTTATTTTACGGAAACGGACGGGATTTTGCGAAAGATTCAAACATTCATGATCACAGGCAAGATCATCGGCTTACGTTTTGTTTTTGCATACAGGAACTTGGTCAGGTCGTCTTTGACGCATTTTTTCAGTTGCATGCGGTCAATGTTTCCTTTGGAATCCAACACTCCGTTGAGTGCGTTCGTTACGATCTGACGGGCTTCTTCCATCAATTCTTCCGCTTCCCGCACATAGACAAATCCGCGGGAAACGATGTCGGGACCGGAGAGGAGAAGCTTTTCGTCCGGATCTACGGTGGCAACCACTACGATCAGACCGTCCTGCGCCAAATGGCGCCGATCTCTGAGGACGATGTTCCCTACGTCGCCGATACCGAATCCGTCTACAAGGACCTTTCCTGCGGGAACGGTTCCGTTAAAGCGGGCGCCGGCAGCGTCGATTTCCAAGATCTTTCCGATTTCGGAGACAAAAATATTCTTGCTGTCCATTCCCATATAATGCGCCAATTCCCGATTGGCGATCAGGTGGCGGCTCTCACCGTGAATGGGCATCACGTATTTCGGTTTGGTCAGAGCGTACATCAGTTTCAGCTCTTCCTGACATGCGTGCCCGGAAACGTGCACCTCAACGACGGCGTCGTGCAACACTTCCACGTCGTTTTTGGAAAGTTCGTTGATGATCCGCCCGACCAGCTTTTCATTTCCGGGGATCGCACTTGCGGAAAGCACGACCAGATCGTTGGCGCCGAGAGAAACTTGGTTGTGATCGGAGAAAGCCATGCGATACAAAGCGGACATCGGCTCGCCTTGGCTTCCGGTGGTAATCAGCGTCAGATTGCTCGGTTTATACCGTTTGATCTCGCTGATATCGATCAAAACGCCGGCGGGGATCTTCATATACCCGAGCTCGGTAGCGGCATTGACGATATTGAGCATACTGCGCCCGGTAATGGCAACCTTTCTGCCGTGATGGGCACTGGTGTCAATGATCTGTTGGACGCGGTGTACGTTCGAGGAGAACGTAGCGATGATGATCCGTTTTTGCGGATGAGACGCAAAGATCTGTTCCAACGAAGCGCCGACCTTTTTTTCGGAGGGAGTATGCCCGGCACGTTCGGCGTTGGTGGATTCGCAAAGCAACAGTAAGACGCCTTCTTTTCCGAGTTCGCCCAGCCGAACGATATCCATCATCTCGCCGTCAATGGGCGTGGTATCAAGTTTAAAATCTCCGGTATGGAGGACGGTTCCGAGCGGAGTGTGGATTGCAAGTGCACAAGCGTCTGCGATGGAGTGATTGACGTGAATAAATTCAACCGAAACGGCGGAGCCGATCGAAATGCGATCTCCCGCTTTTACCGTGCGCAGATCCGCTTGCCATGGAAGAATGTGTTCTTCCAACTTGTTTTTGATGATCCCGAGCGTTAACGCGGTTCCGTAGACCGGAACGTTCAGGGCGCGCAAGAGATAGGGGACTGCTCCGATGTGATCTTCATGACCGTGGGTCAAAAACAGTCCGCGAATTCGGTCTTTGTTGGCTTCCAAATACGAAAAATCCGGGATCACAAGATCGATTCCGGGCATATCCTCGTCCGGAAAGCCCAATCCGCAGTCCACGATGATCAGTTCGTTTTCGTACTCGATGGCGGTCATATTTTTGCCGATCTCACCGAGACCGCCGAGGGGAATGATTCGAATTTTTCCGGTTGGTTTTGCTTTTTTTTGCTTTTTTGGCATTGTAATTTCCTTTCTTTTGATTTTTGAAACAAGTAACGGTGTCCGTAAAGCTTTTCGATAGAATAAAAGACGAAACGGCAAAAGCGCGTTGCGGCGATCCTGCAAAGCAACACGCAAAAACCGACCCCCCTCTGCTGAAATTCCGCTCATTTCAATAGATTGAGGTCTGATATGATATTCGCAAAGGCACGTGTTTCCGAGAAAAATCAAACGGTAACCGTGCGTAACGGTCTCATACGCTGTTCCTATTATACTATATCCGAAAGCGAAAGTCAAGGGGAAGTCATTATTTTTTCCGTTCCCGCTTTTTTCGTTTCGGTGTGGGGGTCTGTTTGAAAGCGTATCAGAGAGATTCAGAGATCGTTCGGGCAAACTCGGTTCACAGCAACAAAAAGATCAGGATCCCTCCGATGGCGGCACCCAAAATGATCCCGATGCCAAAAAAGAGCCAAGTCCGATTTTTCTTTTGTGAAGTACGGTGAAGCGCACTTTCTTCCAAAATGCGATTGGCTTCTCGCAACATATCGTCTTTGCTTTCCTGTTTGGCTTGAATTTCTTTTCGCAGCACAAAATAGGCTTCGTCAAAGTAGCGACTGTTTCCCGTTCGCAGGACGATCATTTGTTTTTGTGCACCTTTGATCATATGCATCTCTCCTCCAAGACGTTTCCAGTTTCTTGGAATAGTATTTGCCGACAGTTTTTCAGAAAAAACAGAAACGGCATAAAAAACAGGAAAAAAAGATGCAAAAAAGCATTACGGCAAATGCACACGGGAATGCGTGGCGCGTTTTTTTAATTCCAACGGAGGAAGTGTAGACCGAAATAACGTAAACGACCGTGTCCGAACTGCCGAAAATCACGGAGGCGCACAGTCCGGCAAAGCTGTCCGCACCTTCCCGAACGAGCAGGTCGCTAAAAGCGGCGGCGGATGCACTGCCGGAAAACGGACGTGTTAAAAGGAACGGCAAGAGTTCTGACGGAATGCCGATTTTGTTTGCCAACGGTGCCAACAGATCGGAAAGCCACAGCACGGCTCCGGAAACTTGCAGCATGGAAATTGCAGTCAACAGTGCGATCAGGGTCGGAAACAGACGGACTGTGGTTTTCAATCCTTCATAAGCGCCTGCTAAAAATGCCTGAAAATAGTTTTTCTTGCCGAACAGCATCAAAAGCCCTGCAAGCGTTACCGCGAACGGCATGGCAAGTGCGGATATGGTTTCAACCACGGTTCGATCTGCCGAGACTCACCGTTCCCGAACGGTGCTTTGGCACTTTTGACTTTCGTGAAAGGTTCGGTCGGCACTTTTGAAGCAACCTCGGTAGAGAAGTGAGGAAAAGTGCCATGCTTGCGCACAGTACGGAAGTGATCCAAACGGGAATCAGAATTGCGTACGGCTTTGCGGAACCTGCCGCACGGCGCAGAGCCAATAAATTGGCGGGTAGAAGTGTTACGGCAGACGTGTTCAAAACCGCCAAAGTGATTTGTTCATCGCTTGCGGACTCGGGATCCGGATTGCAACGTTGCAACTTTTCCATGGCACGCAGTGCCATCGGCGTTGAGGCGTTCCCGATTCCGAGCAAGTTGGCGCTGACGCTGGCACAGATCTCCTCCAAACCCTCTCCCGTTTTTGCGGCATTCGGAAAAAAGATGCGAAAAACGGGCATCAACCGTCGGGAAAGCATGCGGGTGACTCCCGCTTCGGAAAACACTTGCAGGATCCCGCACCAAAGGCACAGCATGCCGCATAATGAAAGCGAAAGCGAAACCGCGGAGGAAGCGCCGTCTAACACCGCATCCCCTACCGCTTCGATATTTCCGGTCAGGAGAGCGAATGCAAAACTTGCCAAACAAAAAATGCCGAAGAGCTTACCGAGCATTGGTTCATTCCCCCACTTGTAGAATTTTGTCGATGAAAACGATCACAAAAATACATATTTTTCCATTTTTGCTATTGACATCCAGCAAAAAAACAGGTATAATGGAAGTACACGGGGCATTGTGTTGGAAACACAAACCTGTTGTCGGATTTTTAAAGAAGGAAGAAGAACACAAAGGAGAAAGAAATGAAATCAACGGGAATGGTGCGTAAGGTTGACGAATTGGGTAGGATCGTGCTTCCGAAAGAGCTCCGCACGGCGATGGGCATTGAAATTCGGGATGCCTTGGAAATCTTTACGGATCAAGAGAAGATCATCTTGCAAAAATATCAACCTTGCTGTATCTTTTGTAACAACGCGGACGACATTGTTTATTTTCAGGACAAACGGATCTGCAAAGACTGCTTGGAAAAATTGCGGACCTTATCTTGAGGACATATTCGAATATATGCGGCGCAGGATCGAAATATTCTGCGGCGCGGCTGTTGCGCGGAAACGTTTTGGGGGAACGGATGTTTTGCGGGCAAAAAGGGGGAGAGACCGTTTCGGTCCCTCCCCCTCTGCGTAAGCGCGGTCAGTTGCAGCAACAGGAAATGAGGATCAGTGCCAAAATGAGAATCCAGACCCAATTATCGTTAAAAAGGTTGCACAGGCAGTTGTTCATAGCGGTTCCTCCTTATGAAATACGAGAAATTCGTCAATGTCGAATTTTGCCCATTGGGAATTCCTTCTGCTATCATATTATGAGGAAATCGGCAAAAGGTTCGCACATCTTGTCGAAAAAGGCTACTGTTTCCGCTTTCGAAAGGCTCCGGGAGGGTTGCCGTGGGCTTTTCGAAACGCGCGGTAAAAGGCGGAAAAGTCGGTGTAGCCGACGGCTGCTGCTATTTGCTCCACGCTGTGTTCGGTGGTTTCCAACAGCCAACGGGCATGGTCCATTCGTTTGGCGTTCAGATATCGGTGCGGCGTGATCCCGTATCGGGTGCGAAAAACACGGATCAGGTGGTCTGTTGTGTAGCCGAAACGGTGCGAAAGTTCGAACAAAGGGGCAGGCTCCGTGTATTTAATGTCCAAATACGTTTTGAGTCGGTGAGCGAGGTCATTCGGTTCTTCGCACGGTGCAGTGTCGGCAGAAAGGGCGCTGAAGATTCGATACATTTGCGCGTGCAAGGCAAACGGATCGGTATTTTTGTTCGGAGACATTTTTTCCATCTGCTCGCAGAGGGGACGCAGGACCGACTCCCGAAAGGTCCCTCTGAGCGGGAGTCCGATGCCGGTTTCGGAAAAATGACCGTAAAAGTGGATATAAAAATAAGTGGGGGTCTCACACGGAAGAATGCCTTCTTGAAGCAGTCCGGCGCGTTGAATGTAGTATTCTCCTTCGCGCAATTCTCGATCTGTCCCGTCCTCCCGAAACCGCAAAATACCGTTCCACATCAAGATGAGGACGTTTTGTCGGCAGATCCGTGTAATGTGCAGTTCGTTCGGTAAAAAGCATTTGGTGGCACAGTTGTAAAGTTCCGGTAAGGGAGTGCTTTTCAGTACCGTATCGGGTCCCTCCTTTCAAACGATCATAAAATCGATTTTTGCAATAAAGAAAACGAATTTTACCATTGCAAAATCGATCCTTCTTTGCTATTATTATAGAAGAATTTGCGCAAAAAGTCAAGAGCGCCACGAAAATTCAAGGAAAACTCGGAACATTTTTACAGATTGGAGAAAAACATATGAAACCCGCATTTTCTTTTTTTACAAGTCAGGAGCTCAAACCGGCAGGTTGGTTGCGTCGTCAGTTGGAATTGCAGGCGAACGGTTTGAACGGCAATTTGGACAAAGTTTGGCCGGACGTACGCGACAGCCAATGGGTCGGTGGCGACCGAGAGGGATGGGAGCGTGTTCCGTATTGGTTGGACGGATTCATTCCGCTTGCATATCTCTTGGACGATGAGGATCGAGAGGCACGCGCAAAACGTTACGTCGACAAGATTCTCGAAAATCAGCAACCGGACGGTTGGATCTGCCCGAACGGGAATACACCGCGGGAGAAATACGACACGTGGGCAGTTTTGCTGATCGCCAAAGTGCTGTTGAACTACTATGAATGTTCCGGCGACCGTCGTATCAAACCGGCACTTTACCGTATGATGAAGAATTACTATGAATTGCTCTCCAACGGAACGGTCAAGCTGTTTGATTGGGGAAAATCCCGCTGGTTTGAAGGATTGATCCCGCTGAATGCTTTGCACAAATGGTATCCGGAGGAAGAATGGATCTCGGAACTTGCCAAAATACTGCGGGAGCAGGGAACCGATTGGGCTGCATTGACCGATCTTTGGAAGCGTCCTTTGAATATTTGGAAACAAGAGACGCATATCGTAAACATTATGATGATGCTGAAATACGAGGCGGTCTCCTGCGACCTTTTGGGAGAGGACTACCAAGATATTGTGGAGCAACTTTACCGAGTA
>CAYPIV010000013.1:0-8145 GCA_964410895.1 uncultured Ruminococcus sp.
TCCAAACCGTGAACAAATAAAAATAATTCCGAAAATCCGAAAAAAATATTGAAAAAACACTTGCAAAAATACAAAAAAAATAGTATGATATAAGTATGAGTGAGTTTGAGATGCCCGAATCGGGCAAAAAAGCGGAAATCATGATGATTTGTAAAAGTTCAGGAGGACAATAACCATGACATTTGAACATGATGATACCATGGAATGCGGCGTCAACATTAAGGTGATCGGTGTCGGCGGCGGCGGAAATAATGCAGTGAACCGTATGATCGTGACCAATATTCGAGGCGTTGAGTTCGTATCGGTGAATACTGACCGTCAAGCGCTTCGCAAATCCGAAGCACCCAATCAGCTTGTCATTGGCGAGAAGATTACAAAAGGTTTCGGAGCCGGCGCGAATCCGCAGATCGGAGCACGCGCAGCCGAGGAGTCGATCGATGATATTCGTACGATCTTGGAAGGTACCGATATGGTGTTCGTTACTGCCGGCATGGGTGGCGGAACCGGTACCGGTGCGGCACCCGTTGTTGCACGGGTCGCTCGCGAATTGGATATTTTGACGGTCGGTATCGTTACCAAACCGTTTGCTTTCGAGGGCAAAAGAAGAATGGAACAGGCGGAAGCGGGAATTGCCGAATTGGCACAATATGTGGATTCCTTGATCGTGATCCCCAATGAGCGGTTGAAGCAGGTTTCCAATGCAAAGATCACGCTTTCTACCGCATTCGGGATCGCAGACGACGTTTTGCGCCGCGGCGTCCAGAGCATTTCCGGTTTGATCAACATTCCCGGATTTATCAACTTGGACTTTGCCGATGTTACCAGCGTTATGGCAAATGCGGGATATGCACATATGGGTGTCGGTTCCGCAACCGGTAAGGATAAGGCAGAGCAAGCGGCAAGAGAAGCAATTTCCAGCCCGTTGTTGGAAACTTCCATCAAGGGCGCAAAGGGAATTTTGATCAGTATTTCGGTATCTCCCGATGTCGGTCTGGAAGATGTGGACTTGGCCTCTTCCATCATTGCGGAAGAGGCACATCCGGAAGCAAATGTCATTTGGGGAGTTGCGTTTGATCCCGAGCTGGAAGATGAGATGCGGATCACCATTATTGCCACTGGTTTTGAAAAGAAACCCGAGGATGCCAACAGAAGTGTCAATACGGTCAAGACCAATCCCGAATCTCCGTTCCGCAAGGAAGCACCGAAAGGAAACGCTCCCGCTGCGGCACCTGCGCAAGCACCGCAGCAAGCCAAACCGGCAGCTGCCCCCGCTGCTCGTCCCGCATCGGCAGGGCAACAACAACCCCCGATGAAGAGACCGCCGCAACGTCCCGTAACCGTGCCGCCTGTGAAGAAGGCACCCGTGGACGACGATGATTACGATGATGTGTTGGCAATGTTCAACAGTAAAAAGAAATGATCGCATATTGAAAAGAAGCTGCACTGGTTTCGGGTGCAGCTTCTTTGCCGTTCTTAAAGATCCGCCGAACGTACGGGCGGATTCGAACGGATCTTGCCTTGGCAGACCGATTCAAGCAAATCAAGAGATCTTTTCCGCGTTGCCGATCGGAACCGTGCGGTCGGGAAAACGGATGCCTGACCTCCGATATCTTTCCTCGTGGGAACTCCGAATCGCGAGCGTCGGATCTTTCAACGCATCGAAAGACACAACGGATGCGGAGCGATCAGTCCAGCCGAGGGTCCAGCTGTTTTAAAAAAGAATCTGTCAGGCAGTCCCGTAAAGGAATCGGCAACGAGGAGATCTCGGAACTTGTCAGCCGATCGTAAACAAGGTGACGCAAGGCGGATAGCAGACTCGGCTCGATCCAATAATCCGTTTCCAACGGTCGGGCAACGGAAAGGATCTTTTTTAGACGAATGTACATCTCCAATCCGTCCGAAGCATCGTGCCAAAGGTCTGCAAACAGATAGTCAAAATCCGAATGCGGCAATCGTTCTTTCAGATAAACAAAGGCGTCTGCCTCAACGATCCGGATCTTTTCTTTATGCGGAAACTGCGGCAGAAGGAATTCGGTAAAAAGCGAGATGATATCACGGTCTTTTTCGATCACTGTTACCGATAGGACCTCGTCTTTGATCGCGGCATGAAAAGCAAAGTAGCCGAGCCCGAGCCCCAATGTCAACACGTTCCCGTGACATTTGGAAATGGGAACGCGCATGGTTTCGATCTCATTGGGGGTCACGGTCATCCATTCCACTCCGTTTTCCAAAACGGCAGGAAACGGAAACGGTTCTTGAAAATATCCGATTTGGGGAATTTCCCGCAGATCGGGCAGTATTTTCAGATGTGTATAGACAAACGGTTCAAACGGAAGATACGATTCGGTCTTCATTTCCCAAGATCCTTTTTTTTGCGCGGGGAAGGAGATGCATCTGTAATACGGATCCGCTTGATAGATGTCGGGGGAAAGGCAACGCACTCCTGTGCGGAAATACTGTTTTTCCAACGATCGGTGCAGACGATCTTCGGCACTGTCGAGACCGCAGGCGGCGCAAAACAGTGCCAAAAAAGCTTCCTCGGCGGACAGTTGACATTCTTTTGCAAATCGATTGACGGTTTCGGCATCCAAAAATCTCGGATGATGATTCAAATATCCGCTCAGCAATTCCAAAACCATTCGGTTTTCTTGCATGATGCGGTGAATATCGGAATCGGAAACGGGCATGGTATCAGTTCCTCCCTTAAATTGCTTAACTGTCCTTTATTATACACGATTTTCGACGGTTCTGCAACCGATTTTTTGTTTTTTCGAAAAAAGGAGGACCGAAAAAAGGATAAAGCGGTCATCGGGTGTCTTGCAAGGAGGCTTTGCATCGCCGATTCGGAACGACGGACGTCCGTGCGGAGAGTATTCCCGTTCCGTTCTGTTTTTGATCTGCCGTTTTCCATCGATCCGACAGCGAAAAAGATCGGAGATTCTTTGGAAAATATGACCGAGATGCGTTGACATTTTCCATCTTTTGTGTTATAATCGAATTACAATGGGGTAGGGTGGCGCTTTTTGCGCCGCATGCTCCGAAATACCTAAAATGCGGAGGTTTTTTTATGGAGAATGTCATGACGGCAGGCACCGAAAAAATCGAAATGCTCTTTGATGCGGGGACGTTTGCGGAAGTCGGTTCCTACCTGCAACGGGAGAGCGGTGAGTTGACGGGAGTTGTCTGCGGTTACGGTGCTGTAAACGGAAAGCTGGTTTATGCTTTTGCACAAGACAGCGACCGAAAAAAAGGTGCTTTTGATGCATTGCAAGCGGAAAAGATTCTTGCGCTTTACCGAATGGCAATGAAGAACGGGGCTCCGATCGTTGGAATTTTTGACAGCGCCGGGGCGGCTGTTTGCGACGGTGCATCCGCACTCTCCGCATACGGAACTTTGTTGAAAGCGGTTAGCGATGCTTCCGGCGTGATCCCGCAGATCGCGTTGATCGCGGGCGTTTGTTCCGGAATGGCGGCAACCGTGGTATCGATGTTCGATCTGACGGTGACCGTTCGGGAACGTTCCGAATTGTTTGTCAATGCTCCGTTTTTGTTGGGGCAGGAGATCGGCAGTGCGGAATATGCGGAGCAGACCGGTCTTTCTTCCATTGCGGCAAGCTCCGAGGAGGATGCGGTTCAAAAGATCCATACTTTAATCGATCTTTTGCCCGCAAACAATGCGGACGGTGTGGTCGTTGAGGAGTTGACCGATGACATCAACCGCACGGTCTCCGTTCGGACTTTGACGGGAAGTGCACAAGTGACGGCATTGGCGGATGCCGGTCTGTTCATTGAGATCGGAAAAGCGTACGCCGAAGAGCTTTGTACCGGTTTTGTACGGTTCGGCGGTGTATGTTGCGGAGTCATTGCAAGCAATTCGGAGTGCAAAAGCGGCATTTTGACCGCACAAGCTGCCAGAAAAGCCGCAAAATTGATCGCATTTTGCGACAGTTTTTCCATTCCGGTCGTGACGCTGGTTGACAGTGTCGGCGTGGAAGCATCGGAAGCTGAGAACGGAACACATTTGGCAACACAACTCGGTCGTTTGGCAATGGCATACGGCAGTGCGGACACCGCAATGATAACGGCAGTTGTCGGAAAAGCATACGGTGCGTCGTTCACGCTTTTGGGAAGCAAATCCTTGGGTGCGGATCTGGTCTATGCAACCGAGGAGGCGGAGATCAGTATCATGAACCCCTCTTCTGCGGTAGCATTCCTTTGGAATGATCGCATTACCGAGAAAACAAGCCGTTCTGCATTGGAAGAAGAGTGGCGGCAGAAGGAGACCGATCCGAAAAACGCGGCGCGCAACGGAAGTATCGACGATATCATTCCCGAAACCGAGTTGCGTAAGCGAATTTGTTCTGCGGTCTATATGTTGATGATGAAGCGGTGCGCGGCTTCCGATCGCAAGCACTGCAATTTGCCCCTTTGATTCGGAGGTCCGAAATGACAAATCTGTATTTTTTGACTCCCGTGAGCGCCGACAGCACCTTGGGCTGGTCCGAGCGGATCAGCGAGGCGGGAATGGTGACTTTGATGGGAATGTGTGCGGTCTTTTTGGTGTTGATCCTGCTTTGGGGTTGCATTGAGGTGATGCACCGTTTGATCGGGGTTCGGGCAGAATCGAATCCCGAGCAGCAAACTGCATCGGGCGCCGAGACGGTTGCCGCTGCGGTTGCAGAGGACGAAAATCAGGCGGATGCCGTGCCTGCCGAGGAAGAAAACGACCGTTTGGTTGCGGTCATTACCGCTGCGGTAGCTGCGGCAATGACAGAAGAAGGATGTACCAAAGGCTTTCGGGTAGTTTCGTTTCAAAGAACTTCCGCAGGTCAACGCAAAAACAGATTTTAATTATAAATTTGGAAAGGTTTGGTAGAAAAAATGAAAAATTACCGTATTACCGTAAATGGTGTTTCCTATGATGTTGTTGTTGAAGAATTGGGCGCGGACGCTGTTCCCGCTCCCATTGCGGAATCTACTCCGGCTGCAGCTCCCGCTCCCGTCGCGGCTCCGAAAGCAGCTCCTGCCGCTCCCAAAAAGCCTGCCGGAACTGCCGGCTCCGTAGTGATCAAAGCCCCGATGCCCGGTACATTGATCAAAATTGCCGTTAAAGCAGGACAGAGTGTGAAAAAAGGAGATCTTCTGTGCGTGTTGGAAGCAATGAAAATGGAGAATGATATTTTGGCTCCTTCAGACGGCGTTGTTGCTACGGTAGACGCCGCACAAGGTTCCTCTGTTGCTACCGATGCGGTTTTGGTTACTTTAAACTGACCTGTTTTGCAAGAAGATTGTAGAAAGGACAGAACGTTACATGGAATTTTTTCAGGATTTGGGTACACGGCTTTTGAACTTCTGGCATGAAACGGGAATCCATAAGCTGATGACCTCGGTGGAACCCGCATGGTGGCAGACGCTTGTCATGTTGGCGATCGTTTGCGTGTTGGCATACCTTGCCATTCGGCGCGGGTTTGAGCCGTTGTTGCTACTGCCGATCGCCATTGGTATGTTGCTGACCAACTTGCCCGGCGGCGGGATGTTCCATTCGGAGTATTGGTTTTGCAATATTACGGAGATCAACGATTTGATCAAAGAAGCGAACGCCTATTTCTTGGCGGGTAATCGGGAAGCCTACCAAAGTTGTTTGGATGAGCTTGCCGTGTTTGCAAGCAGATATCATTTTTCCTTGGCGCCCGAAGCGGAAAAACTGTTTGCCGGCACCATTTACGACGGTGTGACGCAGGTGACCGAGGCAGGGCATTTGACCGCTTTAACGCAGTGGTATCATCAGATCGGAGTCGAAGCGGTGTTAAAAGACGCTTATGTAAACTATACGTACATCTTTCAACACGGCGGATTGCTGGATCTGTTGTATATCGGTGTAAAGACCGGAATTTATCCATGCATCATTTTTGTAGGCATCGGCGCCATGACGGACTTTACTCCTTTGATCTCGAACCCCAAGAGCCTTTTGATCGGCGCGGGGGCGCAGCTTGGCGTCTTTGTTGCTTTTGCGGGCGCGGTCTTGTCCGGAGCATTCACCTTGCAGGAAGCGGCTTCGATCGGGATCATCGGCGGTGCGGACGGTCCGACCGCCATTACCGTTACCAAAACGTTGGCACCCGCTTTGCTGGGAGCAATTGCCATTGCGGCATATTCTTACATGGCATTGATCCCCATGATCCAGCCGCCGTTTATGAAACTGTTGACGACCGAAAAAGAACGAAAGATCAAAATGAGTGCGTTGCGTAAAGTAACACAGGCGGAAAAGGTCATTTTCCCGATCGTGGTAACGGTTGTGGTCGCGTTGATCGTTCCGGATGCGTTGGTTTTGGTCGGATGTTTGATGTTCGGAAATTTACTGAATGTTTGCGGCGTTACGGAACGGCTTTCCAAGACGGCGCAAAACGGTTTGATGAATACCGTGACCATCTTCCTCGGTATCAGTGTAGGAGCAACTGCCGTGGCGGAGAATTTCTTAAGTGCGCAAACATTGCTCATTATCGTTCTCGGTCTGGTCGCATTTATCATCTCTACCGTGGGTGGTTTGTTGACCGCAAAGATTATGAATGTATTTTGCGGCGGTACGATCAATCCCTTGATCGGATCGGCGGGAGTTTCCGCGGTTCCGATGGCAGCACGGGTTTCCCAAAAGGAAGGGCAAAAAGCGGATCCTTCGAATTTTCTTTTGATGCATGCAATGGGACCGAACGTTGCAGGCGTGATCGGTTCTGCCGTGGCTGCAGGTGTGCTGTTGGCATGCTTTAAGTAATTTTTGAGAGGAGTTATATCAATGGCTAAAGTTAAAATCACGGAAACCGTTCTGCGCGATTCTCATCAGTCGCTGATCGCAACCCGTATGACTACGGAGGAGATGCTTCCGATCCTTTCGAAAATGGATCGGATCGGGTACCATTCTTTGGAAGCATGGGGCGGTGCAACGTTTGATGCATGCATGCGTTTCTTAAACGAAGATCCGTGGGAGCGTTTGCGTAAGATCCGTGCGGAAGTGAAAAACACCAAATTGCAAATGCTTTTCCGCGGACAGAATATTTTGGGTTACCGTCATTATTCGGACGATGTTGTTGCTTATTTTGTTCAAAAATCGATTGCAAACGGAATCGACATCCTTCGTATTTTCGATGCTTTAAACGATCCGAGAAATCTGCGTACGGCAATTGAAGCCACAAAGAAAGAGCACGGTCATGTGCAGGCGGCATTTTCCTACACCACAGGACCGGTCTACACGTTGGAGTATTATGCAAAATATGCAAAACAGTTGGAAGAAATGGGCGCAGATTCCATTTGTATCAAGGATATGGCAGGATTGTTGAAACCGTATGATGCATATGACCTGGTCAAAGCGTTAAAAGAATCCGTTAAACTTCCCATTCAGTTGCATACGCATTACACCTCCGGTCTTGCTTCCATGACGTTGTTAAAAGCAGTGGAAGCAGGCGTTGATATCATTGATACGGCAATTTCGCCCATGGCAATGGGAACTTCGCAACCGCCGACGGAATCCATGGTGGCTGCATTGCAGGAAACCGAATATGACACCGGCATTCAATTGAGCGAATTGGACGAGATCACGCGTTACTTTGCTCCCTTGCGGGAAAAATATTTGGCAAACGGATTGCTGAACCCCAAGGCTTTGAAAGTAGATGTCAACGCGTTGCTGTATCAGGTTCCCGGCGGAATGCTTTCCAATTTGATGAGTCAGTTGGCGCAAGCCGGAAAGTCCGATAAATTGACCGAAGTTTTGGAGGAGGTTCCGCGCGTACGTGCGGATGTGGGATATCCTCCGCTGGTCACGCCGTCCTCTCAGATCGTCGGTACACAGGCTGTGTTCAACGTGATCATGGGAGAGCGCTATAAGACCGTGACAAAAGAATTCAAGGGGATTGTTCATGGTGATTACGGAAAAACCCCCGTTGCCATTGATCCTGCCTTTGTCAAAAAGATCATCGGCGACAATGCGCCGATCACCCACCGTCCCGCAGATGATCTGGCTCCCGAGCTGGAAAAGCTGCGCGGAGAGATCGCGCAGTACGTGGAGCAGGACGAGGATGTTCTTTCCTATGCGCTGTTCCCGGAAGTATCCAAGAAGTTTTTTGAATATCGGAAAGCCAAAAAGTACGGGATCGA
>CAYPIV010000013.1:8245-11516 GCA_964410895.1 uncultured Ruminococcus sp.
AAAAGGAGCAAATCGTATGGACAGCTTTACCAGAGAAGAAAAAAATGTTCGCATTCAGGTACCCATTTGCAACCGTACGCAAAATACCGAGGTAACGGCGGACATATCCTTACCGGATTATCAACCCGAGATCAAGCGGCTGCTGCGGATCCGTGCTACGGTCCATCCGGCAGATAAATATATCGGCGCAGGCAATACCGAATGCTCCGGTACCGTTGATTACGTGATTTTGTATGCGGGAAATGACAATTCCCTTTACAGCGTTTCCAAAACCGAGGAATACCGGTTCAGCGTTCCTTTGGAGTCATCCGGCGGATATGATCTGAGTGACGGGATCGTAAGCGATATTCAGGTCCTTGCGGAAACGGTCGGAGGCAGAGTCATATCTCCGAGAAAACTTTCCGTAAAATGCCGATTGCGCTCTTGCGTAAAACTGTATGCCGGAAAACGGCTTCCCGATATTTCCGGTACTTCCGATTCCACGTTGCAAATGCTGAGAGGAAATGCGGAATGTGCCCGAATGTTTCTCGGAAGCAGCGAACCTGTGCAGTTGGCGGATGAGATCTTGTTGGATTCTCCGGCTGCGGACCTGCGTGTGATTTGTGCGGAAGGGCAGGCGTTTGTGAATGAAGCAACGGCAGGCAGCGGTGTGATCCAATGCCGCGGTGAGGTCTGTTTCAAGCTGATGACGGCTTCGGACAGTGTCGGAACTCCCAATATACAGTATCGGCGGATCCCGTTCACGGAAAGTATTCCCGCTGACGGTACGGAGGTGAATTGCGAATGTTCCGCAAGCGGGATCTGTACGGATATTACCGCGACGGTGGAAGAAGGCAGGATCCTTTGCGAGGTAACGGTCGTTTTGCGCGGACGGGCGCAACGGAACGAACATATTTCCTTTTTACGGGATCTGTATTCGACCGAATCCGAAATTCTTTACGAAAAAAATACAGCCGTCGTTCCGCTGGCATTGGTCTGTACGAACGGTCATTTTTCCTGCAATCAAACGTTCAAGTTGAGCGAAGTCGGAATGTTGCCGACGCAGACCGTGACGGATGTGCAGTGCGTTCCCACGGTTACCGCATTGGAACAGGAAAACGGAAAACTTTTTTTGAACGGAAAATGTCGGTGTCTGATGATCCTGACCGAGGAGGAAATGAGCACTTCGGAGTTGGAACTTCCGTTCCGATATGAGATCCCTTTCGCAACTTCGGAAAGCGTGACCGATTACGATGTACAAACAGACGCGATCTTTTGCCGTGCAAGAGTGGACGGGGAACGGATCAGCGTGGACGCCGAACTTGCCGTTTGTTTTTCCGCCATGGGCGAAAAACGGATCTCCATGGTCTCCGAAATGAAATTCGGTGAAAAAACGGCTCGTTCCGCATCGGTCTATACGGTCTGCTATCCGTCTGCCGAGGATACGCTATGGAGCGTTGCAAAACGCTATCATCGATCGGTTTCCGCCATCATGGAACAAAACGGTTTGGAGGGAGACGCTGCGGCGGATGCGGAAGATTCTTTGTCCGGAATCGGGTATTTGTTGGTATGATCCGACGTGGTTTTGAAAAAAATATTTCATTTTTTCAAAAAAAATCGAAAATCGGGTATTGACAAATGAAAATCGGCATGGTATAATCTATAAAAATATTTCCAAATGCGATGAAGGAATTATTTTTCGTTTCCCTTTCATTTCAGAGAGTCGGTGGTTGGTGTGAACCGATATGAATGAACGGAAAAGTCTCATTCCGGAGCAGAACCGCAGAAGAAAGAATTTCTTTTGGTAAGCGGTTACGGCTTGCCCCGTTATCATGGCAAAGAATTTGTTGGAATTCTGATGAGGTGACCGTTTAACAAAAAAACGGTAAATTAGGGTGGTACCGCGGAATTGTTTTTTCGCCCCTGAAGTTGCAGAACTTCAGGGGCTTTTTGTTTTTTCGGTATTTCGCAATTGGAAGAATCAAAAAAGGAGATTATAGGATGAAACAGATCAAGATTGCAGACACAACGCTTTGCCGCAGTGAAAAATCGTTTCGATTTAAAGAACAGATCGAAATTGCCAGACATCTTGAAAAATTGAACGCGGACATCATCGAATTACCGGAAATTCAAAATGCGAAAACGGATCCGCTTTTGATCCGTACGGTACGCTCCTTTGTAAAAAACAGCATTCTTTCGGTCGGTGCGGGCAGTTCTGCGGAAAGTGTTACTTTGGCAGGTGCCGCATTGCACGGAATTGAAAACAGTCGGATCCGTATCGAACTTCCGGTATCGCCGATCGGCATGGAATATCGCTGTCACAAAAAAGCTCCTGCAATGCTTTCTTATTTGACCGATCTCATTTCGTATGCCAAAACGCTTTGCAAAAGTGTGGAGTTTTGTGCTTTGGACGCCACGCGGGCGGAACCGGAGTTTTTGACGTCCGCATTGAAAACGGCGCAAGAACAGGGAGCGGATCTTCTTTCGGTTTGCGATGATGCCGCGGAATTGTTACCGAATGAATTTGCGGAATGGATCTCGAACATTTCCGAATCGGTACAAGCCGAACTCGGGGTAAAGTGCGGGAACCGCAACGGAATGGCATGCGCCAATTCCGTTTTGGCGGTCCATGCCGGTGTTACAACGGTCAAAACGGCGGTGGACGGAGAGATCGCAGATCTTGGCATCTTTTCGGAAATGATCAAAAATTGCGGGGAGCGAAACGGATTGTGTACGCGCATTCGTACTACGGAACTGCATCGAAATGTCAAACAGATTCGGTGGATCTTAAACGGTGCCGAACATGAGGGAAGCTTTTTCCCACCGCAAACGGGCACGGAAACGGAAATTCATTTGGATGCCGACGACGACAAAGAAACCGTCGGAACGGCGGTTGCAAAACTCGGATACGATCTTTCCGAGGAAGACCTTGCCCGTGTATATGAAGAATTTTGCAATGTGGCATCCAAGCGGGAAGTCGGTGCAAAAGAGTTGGATGCTTTGATCGCAAGCGTGGCTTTACAGGTACCGCCCACGTATAAGTTATTGCATTATGTTGTGAACAGCGGAAATCTGTTTTCCGCCAGCGCACAGATCACCGTGGAAAAAAACGGGAAACAAATGCAGGGGATCTGTCTCGGAGACGGACCGGTGGACGCCGCTTTCCGTGCCGCGGAGCAGATCGTCGGCAAGCACTATGAGTTAGACGATTTTCAGATTCAGGCAGTGACGGAAGGCAAGGAAGCCATGGGGGCGGCGATCGTGAAATTGCGTTTTGACGGAAAGCTGTATT
>CAYPIV010000014.1:0-11457 GCA_964410895.1 uncultured Ruminococcus sp.
AAATCTCTAACACAAAAGCGAGAAAATATCTTTTTTATAGTCCACTGACAAAAAAGGCAACGATCTTTTTGTAAGGATCGTTGCCTTTTTTATTTTTCTCCGCAAAGCGCTCTTCCCCTACTGTTCCCCTACTGCTTTGTAGCGCTCCTCTGACCTCTCGTGAGGTCGGGCAGACCGCTCGCATCGAAAAACCAGATCCCCTCCGGGCGGAACATGTCGGTCCGGAGAGGATCGGGTTTCTTTGTTTGAATTCGGATCGGACCACGCTTTTAACGGTCGGAATCGGCATTCGGATCCTGTAAGAATACCTTGCGGATAGCTTCCAAGTAACCGTATCCGTACAGGTCATCGGGTTGCAGATAGCTGGTTTCGGTCCATTCGTTCCAACTGTTCACCGTGATCAACGGTGCTTTCAAGTTGGGATCGAAATCGATCTGTTTTTTCGCCATTTCAAATGCCTTTTGGACATTCTCCGGAGTATTGTCGAAACAAACTTCATCATGGAATCGATTGTACCGCGGATTGGAATCCCATCCGACGGAAACGTGCGGATACGCCGTGCAATTCAACATTGCGGCAATTTCCCGATATTCGTTTACGGAATGTTCCAAAATTTCGGGATAGGACCGATTCATCGGCCCCAAATCAAAATACTGATACAGCGAACCGCTGTTAAATTCGGCATCGTTGATCAATTGTGCAACTGTGACCCCGTTCCCCAAATCGGTTTGCAGATACGGTTTTCCTTTGATGCATACTTGCAATTCCAATCCCGGGAACCCTGCCCGAACCGTTCGCTCGCGGAAAGATTCCAATGCTCTTTTGGTCTCCTCCGTTCCGCCGAGACCGCGGACCAAATTGGGAAGATCGAAGATCATGTACACTGGCTTTCCGTCGATCTTGTAATAGGACGGATGCGAAAAATAGGTGTTGACGGTACGTTCTACGACAAAATCAAAGGTTTGACGGTTCACGGCACCGTCCCAGATCGGAACATTCATGTCCGCGTTTCGTTTGTCCCACATGCTTCTTGCCGTATGGTTTGCCCACATTAAATAGAACTTCATTTTATGGTTATTCCGTGCTTTCAAAAAGCCGTTATTCAGGCACTGCTCCAAAAACGGGCCGTTATCATACCAATACCAATCATAGATAAACACATTGACTCCGTGGGAGACAGCCGCCTCGATCTCCATCTCCATCACATACGGATCAGCTTCGTTCACATATCCCCAAAGCGGTTTGCGCGGCCATAAATGTCCGTCAAACAGTGGTTTCATTTTTCGAACGGTTTGCCACTCACCATAGCCTTCCTCCCAAAAAATGCGTGTTTTCGGTTCCTCCCCCGTATACGCGGGCCAAACATAAGCGGCGATGTCGTATGTTTTCATCATTGTTTCCTCCTCGAATGACCCATATGGATCGAAAATCATTTTCGAATACGCAATGTCTGTTCAAAACCATCCGTTCATATCAAGTATATCATAAAAATCACAAAATGCAAGCGATTTTTAAAATTAAAAAGATTATTACGGCATCGAATCCAAGATCTCGCGCAAAGAAACAACAACGGGATCTTCCGAAGCTCGCGGCGATGCTTTCTCCAAAAATCGCCACGGTAAAAATGGGCGGTCTGATTTTGAATGTTCTTCCGACGTCAATACGGCATGCCGGTTTTTCCTATGAAAAACAGCCAAAAAAAACGACTCTTTTTCTGCTTTTTGCACATTGACTTTTCCAAAAAAGCACGCTATAATAGGATATCTTTTATTTTAACAGGAGAAAAGACCGCATGTTTACCTATTCCAATAAAGCCATCTCGTTTGGCGTGGATTTTCAAAACGGGTCCGTGAAAACGCTTTGTTGTCAAAAAACAGAGCTTCTCTCGGAACCGATGCCGCTGTTTCGCCTTTGCTTAATGGATCGCAACGGCGATCACACCGTTTTGACTTCGGAAGAAGCAACCGCTGTGTTCGAAAGCGAAAATCAAGCGGTTTACAGCGGATTTTCGCTCCCCTTGGAAGTCACGCTTCGCGTTGAGGTCGAGGACGAGATTCGGTGGTATTGCTCTGTAAAGAACCAAACGGATCAATTGATCGAGTGGGTAGAATATCCCAATCTTTCCGTGCAACCGCTCGTTGCGAACGGCGGCATCGGAAAAATTCTTTACCCTTACAACGAGGGTGCCCTGATCGATGACATGGAGTTGCGCGAATCCTGCCATCTTCGTCATGCCGAGGCCTCCTATCCTTCTCACGGCGGGTATTCCGTATTTCCGAACATGATCTGCTCGCAATTCCTTTGCTATCTGTTTAACGGAAAAGGATTTTACCTCGGCGCCCACGATGAAAAGCGCGGGGTGAAGCAGATCGATTTTTACAAAACACAAACGGGAATCGCACTTCAGATCCGCATATTCAAGGGGTTGAACTTCGGAGAAGATTACCGTTCCGATTTTCCGATCGTTTGGAAAATGTTTGACGGTGATTGGCAGGACGGTGCCGAGATCTACAAGCAGTGGTTTACCTCGCATCTTCCGAAAGGAACCAAAAAGATCCGCGAAAATCCGGCACTTCCCGAATGGTATGAGGACTCCCCTTTGGTCTTAAGCTACCCCGTGCGCGGCGTTCATGACACGGATATCATGGAGCCGAACGCACTGTTCCCATACGAAAATGCCTTGCCGATCATTGACGAGATCACCGAAAAGATCCATTCGAGGATCTTGGTCTTATTGATGCATTGGGAAGGGACCGCACCGTGGGCACCGCCTTATGTGTGGCCTCCGTTCGGTGGGGAAACCATGTTTTTTGAATTTCAAAAAAAGCTTCATGAGCGGAATCACCTGCTTGGCGTGTACTGCTCCGGATTCGGGTATACCAAGCAAAGCAATTTAATTGCCGAATACAACTGCGAGAAAAAATATGAGGAAAACGGTTATGAATCGGCAATGTGCGCTTCCCCCGCAGGCAAAGTCGAACTCAGCCATATCTGTCAGAGTCAGCGTTCCGGGTATGACCTTTGCGTTGCTTCCGAAAAAGCGGAAGAAATTTTGGAAGAAGCGTATCGTCCGTTGTTTGAAAGCAATATCGACTACGTTCAAATTTTGGACCAAAATCACGGCGGAGGACAGTATTTCTGTTACAGCCGCGATCACGGGCATCCTCCCGCACCGGGAACTTGGATGACGGAACGCATGCAACGCTTGCTGGCAAGTTGGAATGCCGCGGCAGGGAAAACACTGTTCGGTTGCGAATCCGCCGCCGCGGAAGCGTTTATTCCCAATCTGCTGTTCAGCGATAACCGCTACGAATTGAATTGGTTTATCGGGCAACCGGTGCCGCTGTATTCTTACTTGTATCACGAATATCTTCGCAATTTTATGGGCAATCAGGTCTCTTGCGGACTGAGCTATCAAGAAGAAAATCTGCGATATCGAATGGCATATTCTTTTACCGCCGGAGATTGCATGACGCTTGTGCTCACACCGGACGGCAATATCTTTCCGAATTGGGGCTGCCATGATTTCAGTTTTGTTCCCAACCGCGAAAAAACGCTTGACTTTATTGCCAACATGACAAAATTGTATGCCGATCAGGCAAAACCGTATCTTTTCAACGGAAAAATGATCAAACCGCTGAACTATCGATCCGACATGACTTTTGTCACCCGCAGGACCGGCAGTCAGATCGAAGTCCCCACTGTCTTGTCAACCGCTTGGGAGAGCGACGGAAACCGTGCGCAGATCTTTGTGAATCACACCGATTCCGACGCTACGGTTCTTTTCCGTGACGAGACTTTTGTGATTCCCCCGAGAAGCGGCATTTTGAAAAACATCTGAGGTACGAAACGGCTAAAATCGATCCCAACCGAAAAAAGAACGTGACGCTAAATATAAAAACCTCTCGAGATCTTTCGTAAGAAACGTTTACGGAGCGATCAAGAGAGGTTTTTATTGATGTTAAAAGCAACCGACGTCCCATTAGGTTTTCCGTGCATGTACAAGCATACGTCATTTTGCGGAATTTCGATACCTTACGGTGCCTTCATTTTGAAAAGAGTTCCGTAACCGACGGATGCGGCATGTCGGAACCGCCATTTCAATGCAAAGATCCGATCTCGGAGTCCGGATCGTTTCAAGCGTCTGAACGATCCCCGTTTTGCGGATCCGATCGGAATCCCTTGACAAAAAAATACGGATATGTTATAATAGGTAGCGATCCAATCAACGGTTCTCGGAAAGGAAAGAAAACATGGCAAAAATAAAATGGAAAAGCGGCACTTTGCTGGCTCCCGTTCCGCCGGCACTTGTGACTTGCTCGGACGGAGTACATGATAACGTGCTGACTGTGGCTTGGACCGGAATTCTCAATTCCGATCCCCCGAAAACCTATGTTTCCGTTCGACCTTCGCGCTATTCGCATGCACTGATCTCCAAAAGCGGCGAATTTGCCATCCACGTTACAACCAAGGCCATGGTACGCGCAACGGATTGGTGCGGTATCCACACCGGTGCAAAAGTCGACAAATTCGAAAAGTGTCATCTGACCAAACTGCCCGCGTCCGAAATTGCCTGCCCGATCCTTGCCGAAAGTCCGTTGGTATTGGAATGCCGCGTCTGCGATGTAATCTCGCTCGGTTCGCACGATATGTTCATGGCGGATATCGTAGCGGTGGACGTAGAAGAAGACCTGATCGACGACAAAGGAAAGTTACACTTGGAACGCGCGGGTCTTTTGGCATATGCTCACGGCGATTATTTCGAATTGGGAAAAAAGCTCGGTAACTTCGGGTATTCCGTAGCCAAGAAAAAGAAAACTCCGCAAAAAAAATAACATGCCGCTCTGTTCGGATTTGCAGAAAGGACAAGCAATCATGCAATTATACAATTCATTAACCAAGACCAAAGAGGAATTCGTTCCGCACGAAGCAGGAAAAGTCAGCATGTATACCTGCGGTCCGACGGTATACCATTTTGCGCACATCGGCAATTTGCGAACGTATATCATGGAGGATATTTTAGACCGCTATTTGCGTTATACGGGATATGAAGTCACCCACGTCATGAACATTACGGACGTCGGGCATTTGACTTCGGATGCCGACTCCGGAGAAGATAAAATGCTGAAAGGGGCAAAACGGGAAAAAAAGACCGTGATGGAAATTGCCCGCTTTTACACGGAAAAATTCTTTGAAGATTGCACCGCGCTGAATATTCGGCGACCGGAGGTAGTCCAACCCGCAACCGGCTGCATCGATGAATTTATCAAAGTGATCTCTTCCCTGTTGGAAAAGGGATATGCCTATGAGGCGGGCGGAAACATTTATTTTGACACTTCCAAATTGCAACAGTATTACGTATTTCACAATTTTGAGGAAGAGGATCTTGCCGTCGGCGTTCGCGAAGGTGTGGAAGAAGACGGGAACAAACGGAACAAAGCCGATTTCGTACTGTGGTTCACCAAGTCAAAATTTGAAGATCAGGAATTGAAATGGGAAAGCCCGTGGGGATTGGGATACCCCGGTTGGCACATTGAATGTTCCTGCATCAGCATGAAAGCGCTGGGAGAATATTTGGACATCCACTGCGGCGGTATCGACAATGCTTTTCCGCATCATACCAACGAAATTGCTCAATCCGAAGCATATCTCGGGCACAAATGGTGCAATTGGTGGGTCCACGTACTGCATTTGAACACTTCCTCGGGAAAGATGAGTAAATCCAAGGGGGAATTTTTGACCTTGCCTTTGCTCGTTTCCAAAGGATATGAACCGATGATCTACCGATTCTTTTGTTTGCAATCGCACTATCGAAAATCTTTGGTCTTTTCGTATGAAAATATGGACAATGCCAAAATCGCATACCGCAAGTTGATCTCCCGCATTGCGTCTTTGGAAGAAACGGGAGAAATCGATCCCGTTGCCTTTGAGGAACTGCGATCTCGGTTCGTCAAAGCGCTTGACAATGATCTGAACACTTCTTTGGCAATTACCGCCGTTTATGATGTTTTAAAAGCCGATATCGGCGATGCGACCAAGCTCGCACTGTTGGAAAACTTTGACCGCGTTCTGTGCTTGGATCTGTTAGCCGCGGCAGCCAAACAAAGGTCGGAAGAAAACGTGGAAAAGGTCCCCTCCGAAGATGCTTTCATCCGCGAAGTGGAAGCCTTGATCGAAGCGCGTGCCCTTGCAAAAAAAGAAAAAAATTACGCGGAAGCCGATCGCATCCGCAATGAACTTTCACAAAAAGGCGTTATTTTGACCGATACCAAAGAGGGAACCTCCTACCGCATCGGAGAATCCGTATGATAGCAACCGTAAAGACTTGGTGTCGGGAGCACCGTTCTCTGTTGTTGTATCTTCTGTTCGGCGTCTTGACGACTGCGGTCGACTGGGGAATCCGCTTTTCCTGTTATGCCGGATTTGCAACAGCTTTGGACCGGTTTCCGTGGTTGCTTCATCTTTTTGATCTGCTTGCGTGGGTGGTTGCGGTTTTGTTTGCTTACGTAACCAACCGCATTTGGGTATTTCACAGCAAAAAGCGCGGATGGTTCCCGATCTTGTCCGAAGCGCTTGCATTTGCGGGAAGCAGAGTTTTGACCCTGGCTTTGCAAGAAGGATTTATGTTTCTGTTTTGCACCGTTTTGGGACAAAATAAATTCCTTTTCACATTGATCGTTTCGGTCCTTGTTGTCCTTCTGAATTACGTGATCAGCAAGTTGCTGGTATTTCGAAAGCAAAAATAAATTCGGTAAATACCCGTTGTTCCGCAATCGGATGCAGGATACCGATCCGGCAAGTTCACGAAATGCCCCGCATTCGGGAACTGCGTTGATAACAACAGACCCCTTTTTCGGTCAGACCAAACAAAAGTTTGTTTGGTGCAGCCGGAAAAGGGGGTCTGTTTTTTTGATCGGGAACAGAACAAACCGATCCGTTTCGGCAAATTTCGCAGTCAAAATAAGCAACTCCGCTCCGCGGTCAGTCCTGCACCCGCTCGCCGAGAATATTCCGATACTTTTGATAGAAACTTTCAAAATAGCCTCCGTCCAAAGCTTCTCGGATCTTTCGCGTCAACTGATTGTAAAAATACAAATTGTGGGTCACCGCCAAATGCATGCCGACCGCTTCCTTGGCTTTTAACAGGTGCCGCACATAGGAACGACTGTAATGACGGCACGCGGGACAGTTACAGCCCTCGTCAAACGGACGGGGATCCTTTGCGTATTTTTCATTCATGATGTTGATCTTTCCGTGCCATGTAAATAAATTACCGTGGCGGGCATTTCGAGACGGCATGACACAATCGAAAAAGTCTACACCGAGATGTACCGCTTCCAAAATGTTGCACGGCGTTCCGACTCCCATCAGATACCGCGGTTTGTCTTTCGGCATATGCGGTTCCACCAAGTCGATAATGCGATACATTTCCTCCGTCGGTTCTCCAACCGCCAGACCGCCGAGCGCGTACCCCTCACACGGGATCTCCCGAATCATTTGCATGTGTGCCACGCGCAATTCATCGTGCGTTCCTCCTTGATTGATGCCGAACAGCATTTGATGCCGGTTGATGGTATCCGGAAGAGAATTCAATCGATCCATTTCGGCACGGCACCGTTTCAGCCAACGATACGTTCGCTCCATGCTTTGCTTGCAATATTCATACGTTGCCGGATTTTCAATGCATTCGTCAAATGCCATTGCAATGGTAGATGCCAAATGGGATTGGATCTGCATACTTTCTTCCGGTCCCATAAAGATCCGTTTTCCATCAATGTGAGAAGCGAAGCGAACCCCCTCCTCGGTAATTTTTCGGAGGCTTGACAGCGAAAAGACCTGAAATCCGCCGCTGTCGGTCAAAATAGGACCGTCCCAATTCATAAATTTATGTAAACCGCCCATTTCATAGATCAGCTGATCTCCCGGGCGCAAATGCAGATGGTACGTGTTGGAAAGTTCCACCTGACAATCGATCTCTTTCAATTCTACGGTGTTCACCCCGCCTTTGATTGCCGCACAAGTTCCGACATTCATAAAAACAGGAGTTTGGATATCCCCATGCACCGTGTGAAGCACGCCCCGTCTTGCACGGCGATCGGTATTTAAAATTTCAAACATGATCTTTTTCCTTTTCTATCATTCTTCTGTCATTCGTTTTCGGATCTTTCCGCAAATCATCCCCCCTGTTTCGGATACAACAGTGAAAAAAGTCGCGCATTAAAATCCGGTACGGTCAAATTGGCGGTCCAATGCCCGTTGCGTTAATTCCAAGGCAACGGGTCTGCCGTGCGGGCAGAACGTGATATCGGGAAGTTCCATCAACTTGCGAACGATCCAATCGATGTGCCCGTCCGCATAGTCTCTGCCCGCTTTGACAGCCGCCTTGCAGGCTGCCTGATACAGTGCCTTTTCAAACAGAATGTCCCGCGTCAATCGAACGCTTCCCGTTGCGGTCAAGATCCGATCCGCCATGGCTTGGAGCATGTCGGCAACACCGTCGGCTTGTATTCCTTCGGGGATAGCGTCCGCATAAACGGTATGCTTTGCATAACGAAGCGAAAATCCGATCTGTTCCAACTCGTTCCGATATTCTCGCAAAGCTTCGATCTCGCCCGCGGTCATCATCACTTCGATCGGAAGCATCAACATCTGCGCGCAGGGTTCCACGGACTTTAACCTCGCTTTCAACTGTTCAAACAGGATCCGCTCGTGCGCGGCATGTTTATCCACCAACAACATTTTTTGTTCGCATTCCACAATCACGTAGGTGTGGAATACTTCCCCGACGATCCGATAAAAAGGCAGGTCCTTTTCCGGTTGTACGGATGTTGTTTCCGATGCTTGTTCGGAATCGGCGGGGGAACCGCTCGATTCGGAATTTGATGCCGAAACAGACTGCTGCTTTCCTGCGGTTTGCGGGATTGCTTTCCGAACGGAAGATCCCGGATCCGTTTCGGTATCCCAGATCAATTTCGGTTCCGGCGGTGTCAGCGTCGGCATAGGATCGGTTATGACCGGCATGGAAAAAGAACGTGTCGGAACACTACTGTCCGTTCCGTTGGACGGGAGCAATCTTGCCGCACGGTGCTCCTCTTCGCCATCACGCTCGGAACGATTCCGCACAACGTCGATATCTTCGTTTTGCGGCTGAGAGACTGACGCTACCGCGGAAAGATCGATTTTTGCTTTCGTATTCGATTCTTCCGAAAAAGCGGTTTGTTTTTGTACCGATGCGGAAACGGAATCCTTCTCCGCTGCTTTCGGATCATTGCCATACCGTTCCCGATATTCTTGCGCCGTCATGCGAAGCGGCTCTTGTTGCAAAGAGGCAAACAGAGCACAGGAAAGCTGTTCCGGTTTTGCCGATCCGTCACGTCGGTCTATAACCGGTGTGGTGGTACGGGACATGAGTTCCCGATCGGCAAACGCATTTCGTTGCTTGCGGGAAGCAAATGACAGTTCCATACTCGGCCGTTGTGAATTGGATTCCAGAACCGTGCGAACGCTGTAATAGATCGCTTCGAATACCGGCTTTTCATTGGAAAATTTCACTTCCAATTTTGCGGGATGCACATTGACATCCACCCTTGCCGGATTGATCTCGATAAACAGAACACAACACGGAAATTTTTCGGGTGGCATATAGGAAGTATATGCCTGTTCGATTGCCGCCATGGCGGTGCGACTTTTCACAAATCTGCCGTTGATAAAGAAATTTTCGTAGTTCCGATTGGCTTTGAAACAATCGGTCCTTCCGATCAGACCGCGAACGGCAATCCCGTCCTGTTCGAATTGCAAATTCAACATCCGTGCGGAAAATTCTTTTCCGTAAATGGCATACACGGTGCTTTTCAGATCTCCGTTTCCGGCAGTATCCAACTTGACCGTTCCGTCAATGATCAAGCGCACGGCAATTTCCGGATGCGAAAGCGCAACTTTTTCCACGTTGGTCGTGACCGCCATTGCCTCGGTCATATCTTTTTTTAAAAACTTTCGGCGTGCCGGAACATTGGCAAATAAATTTTCCACAATGATGCTGGTTCCGACACTGCCGCCTTGTTCGGTGATCCCTACGACCTCGCCGCAGTGAGCTTCCAACATGGAAGCATACGGCGCATCCTCTGTTTTTGTCAAAATGCGAATATCGGACACAGAGGCGATCGCCGCAAGCGCTTCCCCGCGAAATCCCAAAGTCAAAATACCGTCCAGATCCTCCGCTTGGCGGATCTTACTTGTGGCATGCCGCTGGATCGCCACGGGCAGATCTTCACGGGACATACCGCAACCGTTATCACTGACACGCATAAAGGTCACACCGCCGCGCTGAATCTCCACCGTGATCCGATTTGCTCCGGCGTCAATAGAATTTTCCATCAGCTCCTTGATGACCGACGCCGGTCGATCGACCACTTCCCCCGCCGCGATCAAATTGGCAACCGCAAACGGTAAAACGTGGATATTTCCCACGGTACATCCCTCCCTTCTCGGTATCGAATTTCGATCCTGCCGTTTTTCACGTTCGACAAAACTTTTTTCAAAACGGCTTGTAAATTTTCGTTTTGCCGTTATTCCAACCTTTTTTTCAGATCAAACAAAAACGACATGCATTCAAACGGGGAAAGTGCATTCAGATCCACGGCTTTCAGATCGGCTATAACCTGCTCGTGAATACAATCGTCTAACGTGATCAAATCCGGATCTTCCGTTGGCTTCGGGGGCTGTTTTCCGCTGTCGATTCCTTCTGCCGCGGCACGGGACACCGTCTCCACGGAAGCCAACACCTCTCTTGCACGCCGAATGACTTCGTTTGGAAGTCCTGCCAGCTTTGCAACCTCAATCCCGTAACTGTCATCGGTAGAGCCGCGTAAGATCTTCCGCAAGAACGTGATGCTGTCGCCCCTTTTCTTTGCCGCAATGTGATAATTCACAATACCGTCAAACTCTTCTTCCATGGAAGTCAACTCATGATAATGCGTGGCAAACAGCGTTTTGGCACCGATCTTTTTTCCGTGGGTATATTCGATAATGGCACGCGCAATGCTCATTCCGTCAAACGTTGACGTCCCCCGCCCGACCTCATCGTAAATGATTAGACTCCGACGAGTTGCATTCTTCAAAATATAGGAGACTTCGTTCATTTCCAACATGAACGTGGATTGCCCGGATGCCAGATCATCGGAGGCTCCGACTCTGGTAAATACTTTGTCTACGATCCCGATCTGTGCTTCCTTTGCGGGTACAAACGAACCGATCTGCGCCATGACCGTCATCAAAGCCACTTGCCGCATGTAGGTGGATTTTCCTGCCATATTCGGTCCTGTGATCAGCATCAAACGATTGTGTTCCGTATCCAAAAGCACATCGTTCGGCACAAAATAGGAGTCTTTGACAAACTGTTCCACCACAGGATGTCTTCCGTCCCGAATGCGGATCTCCGAACCGTCATCCACCTCGGGG
>CAYPIV010000015.1:0-11186 GCA_964410895.1 uncultured Ruminococcus sp.
CTTTCAGGGATTTTTTAACGCTGGTACCGAACAGCTTTCGGATCTGCTTGTGCGTGGTCCGTGCGGTCAAAGCCAACATTCCGGCAAAGATCAAAAGATACTGCCAAGCATAAAGATAAACAAAATAAGAATTAAACGTCGGTGTGGTAAAGATCAAAATCGCCGCCAAGAGCACAAGGATAAACGAGGGGATCAGCGAGAGAAACATTCTGACGTACATTCCGATACGGATCACGCGCACGGGGATCCCCATGGACCGCATGATCGCCATATCCCCTTTAAAGGCACCGAGTACGCGGGAAGAACAAAGATTGATAAAGAATGCCAGGAACACGACTGCCAAGACCCAAACAAACGCCAATACGATGCAGGATATCAGCGAAAGAACCACCGTCCCGGCATCCGGTTCATACGTGGTATCCGACGGAACCGCAATGTACCCTTGCGCGTTCAAGGTATCGACCGCGCGGTAGGCAGCAGCATCGTCTGCAAAGAAGAGCGAAGCCTGCTTGTAGGATTTGGAAAGAACGCTTTCCGCGATCTCGCAAAGGATCTCGTCACTGACGAGCAGTGCGTCCGTTCGGTAAGCAGAACGGTAGGTCGTATCCGTTGGGAAAACGTCCGTCAGATCCGCATCCGCAAAGTGTTTTTCAAACGTATAGCTCTTGTCGGAATCCATGTAATAGTAGTCGTAGTTGTAATACGTGGCAGAATACTCCACCTCGGTTGTGCTGCCTGCCCCGAGCTCTTTTTGTGCGGAACGGTAGGTATCGGACAAAATATAGACCTTATCCGCAGGCATATCAAAAGAAGGATAGATCTCGGAAAGATCGATCTGGGTACGGTCTCCCTTCGACGTACCGACGGTAACCGTAACACTGTAAGAAGAATTCATCAGATAATGCAACGCGGTAGCGGTACGAAATCCTTCTTCCGTATAAAGGACTTCCGGTTTCAGGTTATTGTCGTAATAATATTTGACTCCAACCAAGCGGTAAGAGATATCGCCGCTTACGATCTCGGTGACAGACAAAGAATCCTTTCCGATGACCGGTTGATACGAGATCGGCAGATACAAAAAGATCTCGTTTTTCGCTTCCGGATACCGTCCGATGATCCGCGTCCCGTAATCTTTTCCGTAAACGGAATTGACGTGCAGATATTGAATTCTGCCGTCCTGATCCGACGGGATCTGAATATAATTGTAACTCTCGGTGTCCAACAACGCGTCAAAATGCAAATAACTTTGCGCGCCGACGGAGTCGCACAGTTGTTTCAATTCCTCTTCCGTGATCACTTCTGCGTTTTGCTTGACCAAGACCAATCTGCCGTCAATGTGGGCAAACATTTCATACGGTTCAAACATTTCCGCCGCACTGCCGCAAAGAGAGGTGACGCTGAAAATACCGAAAGTACCGATTACCATCAGCAAACACAAAAAAGCGGAAAGTTTCGGTTTGGCTGCAAAGATGGTCCTGCCGAGGGTAAAGCCGTTTTTGAACGGGATCCGTTTGGGCGACCGTTTCGGTTTTGAAACCGCAGGCGCATCCGCAACCGACAGATCCGAAGATTCCGATGTTTCGGTAAGGTTCGGCTGCCGCAACGTCCGATCGAATTCGACCGCACCGTCGAAAACGCGAATGTGGCGGGTGGCGAACTGTTCGACCTGCTCGAAGTTATGCGTGACAACGATCAGCAGTTTGTCCTGCGAAACTTCCCGCAACAGTTCGATGATCTCCTGCGAGGTATGAAAATCCAAATTTCCGGTCGGTTCATCCGCAAGAATAATGGGACTGTCTTTGGCAAGCGCGCGGGCAATGACCGTACGCTGTTTTTGTCCCCCGGAAAGCTTACTTCCCTTTTGCTTGATGTGCGATTCAAGTCCGACGCGCCGGATCAGTTCCATCGCTCTTGCACGTCTTTCTTTGGGATCCGCGATCTGCATCAAAGCCAATTCTACGTTTTGAAGTACGGTAAAACTTTCGATAATGTTGTAATCCTGAAAAATAAACGAGATGTACTTTTCTCGGTATTCTTCCCAATCGGATTGCAGGTAGTGCGAAGTGGGCTGTCCGTCGATCAGCAGTTCCCCTTCTTCATAAGAGTCCATTCCGCTGATGACATTCAAAAGCGTTGATTTTCCGGAACCGGATTTGCCGGTGATCGCCACAAACTCCCCTTTGTCAAAAGAGAGATTGACTCCGCGAATTCCGACTGCCACATTTCCCTCGGACACATAGATCTTTCCGATATCTTTCAGTGTCAATAATGCCATACGTTCTCCTTTCTTGTTTTCAAAATAATCGATGTTTCGGAAGCGCTCGTTCGCGTCTCTCCGTGCCCGTTTTTCCGAATGCCGATCCTCGAAAAGTCCTTATAATACGGAGCCCGCCAACTGCTTTTCCGCATCGGAAGCTTCCGCGCAAACGGCTTTTTCCTCCGCTTCGTGAAACAGGTCCTCCACCGGCTTCCAAGCTTCACCGAACTGCACGTCCCGAAACAGCGCAGTAAGTCCCGTCAATTGCTTTAACCGAAGGATCTCATCGCGATCCATGCCCAAATGTTTGGAGATCCAAGCATCGGATCTGCCGAGCTCATGCAATTCCGTGACGATGTTACTCATCAGATCCACATTATGAGAACCTCTTGCCCGATTATGACGAACGGTACTCGCCATCCGATGGTCCAAGCTTTTGTCGATCACCGATACCGGAAGCATTCCGTGCTCCCGCTCGCGAATATCCGGGTATTCCAACATAACCCGATAGCGATGAAACCCGTCCACGATCAGATAGGTATCGCTCGCTTCTTCGTAGTAGCACACGATCGGCATCGTGTAGCCGTCCTCTTTGATGCTGTCGTACAACAATTTCATCTCCGGCGGAGCCACCGCGTTCGGATTGTACGTGTTCGGAACGATCTTTTCGATCGGTACCGCGATCACGCGGTAAACAGGACTTTGAAATGCCATTATAATTTTCCCACCTCGTTGTATTTCTCTTTTAAGCAATCAACGCGCCGTTGCTGCTCTCTCGTCAAACCGAACCCCATAAAGCGGCAAGTATGATCGTTCTTCAAAATGCAGTAACACATCCGCTTCCAGCTGGGAATATCCTTTGAGGACTTGATATCGTCGGTGTGATCCGGGATCTTATCCAAAAAAATGACGCGGGAATTTCGCATCACGGTGTAATTGGAGACCCCGTTGCGGCGGATATTGTATCCCCGTTCCAACAATTCCCGAATCACATGTTCTTCCAAACCGCCTCCGGTCTTGTGCCAAAATTCGATCGAAGTTCGAAATTTGTCCACGTAATTTTTCCGCAGTCGCGGCGGCAGAGTATCCAATAAAAATTTGGTGTAGCTCTCCCACGTGTGCCCCTCCGGCAACGTTAAATCTTTGTACCCCAACGCCTTGGTCTTTCCGTAGATCGCACCGAAATTCGCTCCCCAAACTCTTCCGACCAATTTTGCCCACATTTCGGGATCCAAAACGCGGTACAGATTCAAACTGTCCTTTGCATAATCGTTAAACGGCGAAGCCACGCGCATTTGTTCGGGGCGCAGACCCGCCATGTAATACAGATCGTACAGCCGATTGTAATCATATCCGAACGTGGCGTATGCGTGCCAAACGTCGCTGTGGGACCAATCGTACAACGGCGATGCCGCCCAAACGTCCTTAAATTGTTTGCTGATCCAACATTCCCCTTGGTATCCGTATTTTTTGTTCAAAAATCCGCTGAAACGCTGCATGGATTCGATGGCGCGAATGCCGAGCAAACAAACGGTCTTTCGGTCACCGTGTTCCATACGATACCATCTTCCGAACTGTTTTGCCAGATCCTCCTGATGCATTTTGTAACGGTACAGCGTGATCGGATTGTTTTGCAGAGAGATCACATACGGATACTGCGGCATCGGTCGGCACCACGCTTCCTGCTTGCAGTCGTCCCACGGATACCAAAACATTTGATAACTGCTCATAGCCGTACGGGTCGCCATGGGAAGACACACCCAATACGGATACACATCCTGCCAAATCCGTTCAAACGTTCGTTCCACGTATTCGGTAGTCACTCGGTACTGCGCTTCAAAATCCTGATGAAATACCCCGATCTTTTTATTCGGGTAATATTTTTTTTGAAAATCCAATGTCAGTTGCAAAAGCAGACCGCTGTCTTTTCCTCCCGAAAACGAAACGAAAATATTGTCAAATTCCCGAAAGATCAGATCCAACCGTTCCTGTAAAGCTTCATATACGTTCTTTCCGAGATACTGTTGCATTTTATACATGTAAGCTCTTCGACCGCCCTTCCGTTGCACACCGGACCGCGAAAAAGCAGGCACGGCAATCCGCCGACGGAAGCGCCTGTTTCTCCGCAGGTAACAATGTAATCATTTTAACATACTCTCTTGCGAATTGCAACAAAAAATTCCTTTTTATGGAAAAAAGTTTACAAAAAAGGAATGCGGATTTCTTCAAAAATTCACAAAAAGCGAAAATCAATGTCCAACGGCAAAAGACTCCGTGCATTCCGTTTCGGTGCGACGGTGGGTGCCTCCAAAACACAGCAAAAAACGATATTTCTCTTGACAAATCTACAAAATGTGATATAATATAAAAGCGTTGTGTCGTACAATCGTCATATGAACCATTTTTTTGCTCCCGCTCCAACTCAGAATTATGCAACTTAGCAAAATACAGAGATCCAATTGACCGAAAATAGAAAGGAATCCTTCGCTATGGACGAGCAAATTCGTTTCGCGTTTCAAGATTTGGCAAATATTTTTCAAATTCCGGGAGAGATCCGGCAGATCTCCGCTGTAAATCAGGGACATATCAATTCCACGTATGATGTCTTAACGGAAACCAAGGAACGGAAACACCGTTTTATTTTTCAAAAGATCAACAGTCATGTTTTTCGGAATCCGGAAAAGATCATGCAGAATATTGAGCTGATCACCACCCACATCGCCGAAAAATTAGAACGGCAAGGCAAAAGCCGTGACGGTGTCATGCATTTTGCGCATAAAGCAGACGGTTCCAATTTTCACATCGTTCAAGACGGGTTTTGGAGGATCTCCGAATTCGTTCCGAATACCACGACCGTGGATACGATTCCCGACCGTGCCATGTTGCGCTCTGCCGGTGCGGCATTCGGTGAATTTCAAACCTACCTTTCGGATTTTGACGCTTCTCAACTGTATGAGACCATACCGAATTTTCACAATACGCGCTTGCGTTTGGAGTCTCTTCTGCAACATGCCGAGACAGACCCCTGCCACCGCGCCGCGGAAGTTGCGGCAGAGCTGGAAACGATCCGTTCCTTTGCAAAAGAAGCCGTTGCCTTGACCGAATTGGTCGAATCCGATGCAATACCGCTTCGCGTGACGCATAACGACACCAAGATCAACAACATCCTCTTTGACCGTGACACGATGCAAGCGAAAACCGTGATCGATCTGGATACGGTCATGCCCGGATTGGTTGCGTACGATTTTGGCGATGCGATCCGTTTTGCCGCCAACAAAGCGGCAGAGGACGAACCGGACCTTTCCAAAGTGGGGATTGATCTGGAGCTGTTCCGTGCGTTTGCCGAGGGATTTGTGCCGACGCTTGCTCACACTCTGACCGAAACCGAACAACAAACGTTGGCTTTGGGAGCGTTTGTTATGACTGCCGAAGTCGGGATCCGTTTTTTGGACGATTATATCAGCGGAGATACGTATTTCAAAATTGCCTATGAAAAACACAATCTGGTACGCGCACGTTGCCAGATCGCTTTGGCAACGGATATGCTCCGCCACATGGACGAAATGAATGCCATTATCCGTGAGATCATGGATGCCAATCGTTAAGGATCCCCGCCAACCACCGGAATAAACGAATTCTTAGCAAACCATGCGGTTAACGCGCGGTTTTACGATACAAAAAATGACCGGATCCGAGGAGTCGGATCCGGTCATTTTTTGTCGATCCGTTTCTCCCCGCGATCGGATCTTTGAAACTGTACTGTGCAAGGAAAGATATCTTTTTTTCGCTGCGAAAAGCTCCGCCGTTTGCGATCTGCCGATTGCAAAGAGGACAATCCCTTGAACATTTTGTAAAAAAAGAGTTTTTTTCAAAAAATCTATACCATTTTTATCAAGATATGGTATAATAGTCGCAGGAAGCCTTCCTCCGGCAGGCTCCGAACTCCGTTCTTTACGCACGTTCGTGCGCCTGCGACATTGACGGCTTTGCAAAAATGCCATTGCAAGCAAGCATTTTTGCGGCATGGTATAATCGTTGCAGGAAGCCTGCCTCCGGCAGGCTCGGGACTTCGCAAGCTTTGTCCCTTTCGCACTTCCCGTGCGTCCGCGTTCTTGATTGCCTTGCAAATATCCGGATCGTTCTTGCAGTTTGTTTCAAAAAGAAAATCATAAATTCATTAAATACATGGGGATATCATTATGCGAAAAACAAAAATTGTATGTACCATCGGACCGTCCTCCAACAATGAAAAAACGCTCAGCAACATGTGCCTTGCCGGCATGAATGTTGCGCGATTGAATTTTTCTCACGGATCCCACGAAGACCACAAAAAAAATATCGATCTGATCAAAACGGTTCGGGAAAAATTGAATTTGCCGATCGCCATTCTTTTGGATACCAAAGGTCCGGAATATCGAATCGGTATCTTTGAGGACGGCAAGATCGAGCTTCAAGACGGCGACCTTTTCACATTTACGGTAGAAGATATCATCGGAGATCAAGAGCGCGTATCGGTCAGCTACCACGGACTTCCGGAAGAATTAAAGTCGGGAGACCGCATATTGTTGAATAACGGACTGCTGATCTTCGAAGTGCTGGATACCACGGAGACCGAAGTGCATTGCAAGGTGCTTTCCGGCGGTGTTCTTTCCAACCGTAAAAGCATGAGTTTTCCGAACAAAGTGCTCAAGCAGGTTTACCTTTCCGAAGCGGACAAAGAGGACCTACTGTTCGGAATTGAAAATGATGTGGATTTTATCGCCTGCTCGTTTGCGTCCTGCCGACAAGATCTGGTAGATGTCAAAACCTTTTTGCAAGAGCACGGAGCCAATCACATTGAACTGATCGCAAAGATCGAAAATCAGGCGGGGATCGACAACATCGAAGAGATCTGCAGCGAATGTTCCGGTATTATGATCGGACGCGGCGATATGGGTGTGGAGATCCCCTACGAAAAGCTTCCCGCAATTCAAAAGCACCTGATCACAAAATGCCGCATGCTCGGAAAGCGCGTGATCACCGCAACCGAAATGTTGGAGTCCATGATTCAAAATCCGCGCCCCACCAGAGCCGAGATCTCCGATGTGGCAAACGCGGTATACGACGGTTCCAGCGCCGTTATGCTTTCCGGTGAAAGCGCAGCCGGTAAATATCCGGTCGAAGCGGTTGCCGCCATGGCGCGGATCACCGAGGAAACGGAAAAAAACATTCACTACGAAGACGCCTTTCATAAGGACAGTTTTAAGATCAAAAACGGGGTAGACGCCATCTCGCATGCAACCTGCGGCATGGCAATCGACTTGAAAGCCAGCGCCATCGTTGTTTGCTCGCATTCCGGAATGACGGTCCGAATGGTCTCCCGTTTTCGCTCACCCGTCGATATCATCGGTCTTACCACCAACCCCTGCGTATACCGTCAGCTGTCGCTGTCTTGGGGGGTCACACCGGTCTTGACAGAAGCGTATCCCTCCACGGAAGTTTTGTTCTATGTGGCAAAAAAGACCGCAATCCAAACGTTCCACCTGTCCAAAGGAAACCAGATCATTATTACGGGCGGTGCCACAAACGGTTCCTCGGGGAATACGGATCTGCTAAAGATCGAAAGCGTCTGACCATTCGTGTCCCTGCCGTTTTGATCGGTGGAAAAAGGATCTGTACTGTCTGCAAAAATGCCCTGCCCCTTTTCGCGTGACAGATGCGATACAGCCGAAAGACAGAAGGGTATCCTGTCAAAAAACTCTTGACAAACGTGCACGCTTGCTGTATAATATTGGTTGTGTTCCATTCCACCGCGGGCATGGCGGAATTGGCAGACGCGTAAGATTTAGGATCTTATGTTTATTCGTGCAGGTTCGACCCCTGTTGCCCGCACCAAACAAAAGGATCTGCTCTCAAGCCGATTGGCTTTGAGGGCAGATCCTTTTTCCTATTTACTGTCATTATGACCGAAAAACAAACTCCGAAACGACAATTTTCGGGAAACAGGAACCGGCAAGAGTGCATCCTCCCCGGTTTAATACCTTTCATCGAGACCGCCGATTCCAAAAAAGAGGATCGGTCGGTCCGAGCCTGTGCGGTTCGATCCGTATTTCGGAAAAAGGTTGTTTTCAAGCCCTTGCAACCGGATCCAATGAAAATTTCGGAGCGTTTTTTGAGAAGAAAAACGCTCCGAAAGATCTATTTTTTCGCGGATCACCGTCAAGGGATCGTCTATATCCGTTAGGATTCGGTTTCGAAACACGTCTCCCGCAGGTTCCGATCCGTCTGCAACGGTTGCGGAAGTTCCGCAATTGCTTTTGCAATGTGAGCGACCGTATCCGATGCAAGCATACCATATTCCCCAACCGCCTGTTGCGCCAATTCCCCCGCGCGTCCCGCAAGATAAGCGCCGCATGCAACGGAAAACGCCGTTGGGGGTGCAAATCCGAGAATCCCCGCTAAAATACCGGAAAGAACGTCTCCACTGCCGGCGGTTGCCATGCCGGCACACCCGCGATCGGTCAAATAAACCACATCGCCGTCCGTTATGACAGTACAAGGGCCTTTCAACAAAACACAGGTTCCGGTCTCTTTGGCATATCTCTTTGCCGCGGAGATCGGATCTTTTCGCAGCTCTTCCACGGGCACTCCGGACAACCGTTCAAACTCTTTCCAATGCGGTGTCAAGATCACATGGCACCGACTCTCGCAAAGCAAATTTCTCGGCATCCGCGCCAGCGTATTCAGACCGTCGGCATCGATCACCAAAGAGAGCGATTGTTTCGTCAGCAAATAGGTCAAAATATCCGCATACTGCGGAGAACTTCCCCACCCCATGCCGACCGATACCGCTTTTTGATGATACAACGCACGGTCGAGTGCCTCGGGATCAAACCGCATTTTCCCATCTTGATCCGGAAAAGGAAACAGCGTACTTTCCAACAAATAGGGAGACACCGATGCAGTCAATTCGGCGGGAACGATCAATTGTGCCACCCCACATCCCGCACGCAAGGCAGAACAACTTAAATTGGCAAGTTTGACGGCTCCCGTATACTCCGTACAGCCTCCCATCACGGAAACGTATCCGTAGTCCCCTTTATGAGTCGACTGTTTGCGAGGGGCAAACAGCGTACCGACGTCCTCTGCTTCCAATAAACGGCACCCGTATGAATTCGGAACGGAGATCCCGATATCGATACAGCAAAGCTTACGGATCACGTCCTTGGCAATGCCCAGAAAATGTCCCGACTTTCGAGTTCCGATCGCCACCGTAAGATCAGATCGGACACAAAGCGAAGCGGTTCCGTTGTCACCGTTCAAACCGCTGTTGATATCGGCGCAAATCACACATTTTCCGCTTTGATTGATCTTTTGAATGACTTCGGCGGCAACATCATTCACATCTCCGTGAAATCCGGTACCGAAAATACAATCCGCAATCTCCGCATAGGTAGCAAACGAAAACGAGGAGGTATACCGTTCCACGGGAACGCCTTCCTTTAAGCATTGTTCAAAATAATGGGAACCGTCCGCAGAAAAGGAATCCCACAGCAAAACGACCGTACACGGAATCTTTGCGCGATGCAACAGCAATGCCAAAACATAGCCGTCTCCGGCATTGTTTCCGCTTCCGCAAACAACGGCAACTTTTCCTTTCCACGGATAGCTTTCAAAAATTCCGTTTCCGGCACGGTACATCAATTCCAAAGACGGGGTTCCGCGCGCGATGGTATCGGCATCGCAATTCCGCGCCGTCCGAACATCAACAACCTGCTGCATCGGGATTCAGGCGAAACGCGCCGGGCATGATCTCGGACAGCTGAAAATGCGTGATCGTCTTACCGTCGGTCACCAAAATTTCAAAATCATCCGAACAAAATTCCAACATGACTTGACGGCAGACCCCGCACGGCATGGTGATCCGATCCGGCATTTGATCGGACGGTGCCCCCACGATCGCAATTTTTTGAAAATGATGAACCCCCTGCGCCAACGCACTGAAAAAAGCGACCCGCTCCGCACAGCAAGTTGGGGTAAAGGACGCATTTTCGATGTTGCATCCGCAATATACCGTTCCGTCCGCCGCCAGCAATGCGGCTCCGACGGAAAATTTGGAATACGGAGCATAGGAACGGCATCTTGCCGCATACGCACGCTCCATCAGTTCTTGATCGGTCATAAAGATCTCCCCTTTCCAAAGCCGCAACATGCGGCATCCGTTTATCTTGGACCTTGTTTTTGCATCCATCCGCGATGTCAAACCGAAACAGGCTTTCCGTCCGCCAAAACCGCAACCTGTCGATCCGGATGACTCGGTTGCTAAAGAAAGTCCCATAGCTCTATGACAGCTTTTCCAAGCGGCAAACATCGGGAAAGCCACCGCTCGGCGAAGCACGCAAAGAATTCTTTCCGTAAGGTCTTTTACAAAAGATCAACAAAAGAAGTACCGCCGCAAGGATACGGAACTTCCAACCATTGCGCAATGCTTGCCGCAAGATCCGCATAGGTCGCCCGTGTGCCGAGATCCTTTGCGGGAAGTTGCTTGCCGTACACCAAAAGCGGAACGTTTTCCCGCGTATGATCGGTACTGATATCCCCGGGATCACAGCCGTGATCGGCGGTGATCATTAAAATATCATCCTCACGCATCCGATCCAAAAAAGACGGCAACCATGCGTCAAACGCAGACAGTGCCTTTGCATAACCGTCCACATCGTTTCTGTGACCGTATATCATATCAAAATCCACCAAGTTGACAAAACACAAGCCGTTGAATTGCTTGTCGGTCAGTGCAAGCGTACACTGCATGCCTTCTTGATTTCCGTGCGTCAAAACATGCTCCGTGATTCCACGTCCCGCAAAAATATCATAGATCTTTCCGACTCCGATCACATCGCGCCCTGCCTCTTGCAAAGCGTCCAAAACCGTCTTTCCCGTCGGTTCCAAG
>CAYPIV010000016.1:0-4872 GCA_964410895.1 uncultured Ruminococcus sp.
CGCCGCGGCATTGACGGCTTCGCAAAAATGTCCGTGCAAGCACACATTTTTGCTTTACGGTATAAGGTCTTTGGGAAGTCTTGGATTCGCAAGCCGTTTGATTTTTCGTGTTTTGACATCGGCAGCTTTGAAAAACGATCTCGTTGGGCATACTTTTTCTTCGCAAGGTTTGAAACAATGCGGTCGCGAATCGTCAAAAATACTTTGGAAAGGATGTGTTGACATCGATGAAAAAACAATATTTGGAATGCGGAAAAATTATCAATACGCACGGATTTCGCGGAACGGTCAAATTAGAATGCTGGTGCGATTCACCGCAGATCCTCGCGGGACTTTCGACGCTGTATTTTCAAAAAGAGTCCGCGTACATTCCGATCCGGGTATTGCGCGCATCCGTCTTTCGACAATTCGTTTTGGCAGATCTTGAGGGAGTGGACTCTGAAGAAAGGGCTGAGGCATTGCGCAATACCGTGGTCTTTGCACACCGTGAAGAGATTCCCGTTTCCGAAGGAAGTCATTTTATTGTGGATCTGATCGGGCTTGCAGTCAAGGACGCGGACAGCGGGGCTATGTTGGGCATTTTGGAGGACGTTCGTGCGGGGGGCGCGGGGGACCTGTATTTGGTTCGTACGGAGACCGACGCCTATTGGGTGCCTGCGGTGCCGCAATTTATCGACCGCATCGATCCGGACGACGCCGTTTACATCCGTCCGATCGAAGGGCTCCTTGACGGAAGGGCGGAAAATGTATGAGATTTGATATCATGACGTTGTTCCCGGAAATGGTGGAGACCGTTTTGAGTGAAAGCATTCTCGGTCGAGCCAGACAAAACGGGAAAATATCGGTCTTTACGCACAACATCAGAGATTATTCCGAGGACAAGCACCACAGAGTGGACGATACTCCGTACGGCGGCGGGATGGGGATGCTGATGGCTGCACCGCCGATCTACCGTTGTTATACGGAAATTTTGAAACAACAGTCGGAACAGGATGCGGCGCTTCGCCGACGCGTGATATACCTTTCTCCGATGGGACGCGTTTTGACGCAGAACCGCGCTTTTGAATTGGCACGGGATTATGACGATCTGATCCTGTTGTGCGGGCATTACGAGGGGGTAGACCGACGGATCGTGGACGAGATCGTAGACGAAGAGATCTCCGTTGGGGACTATATTTTGACGGGCGGAGAACTTCCCGCGTGCATTTTGGTAGATTGCGTTTCCCGCTTGGTGGACGGTGTGTTGTCCGATGCGGAATGCTACGAAAAGGAAAGCATCGTTTCCGGATTGCTGGAGTATCCGCAGTATACGCGTCCGTATTGCTACCACGGCGTTTGTGTTCCGGATGTGCTGATCTCCGGTCATCATGCCAACATCGAACGTTGGCGCAACGAAGAAGCGCTCCGTTTGACAAAAAAGCTTCGTCCGGATCTCTTGGAAAAAGCATCGAAACCGCAGTGACGGGATCTGCCGAAACGGGATAGGGATCTGTGTGGAGATCGTTTTTGTCACTTTTTTCAAAAAACGGTCAAAGTGCTTCTTTTTTTCGGAATAAAGCGTTGAATCTTGTACAAAAATAGATACATTCAACAAAAAAACAATTTTCGAGTTGTCAAAATATGCTATATTGACTATTGAATTTTGTGTTTCTTTTTGATATACTATATATAATTGATTTTGTAGTATTCCGTTGTTTCCGACGGGACAAATCCTAACAATTTGGAGCGACAAGTATGATTTCAAGAGATATCGTTATCAGCAATTCCAGCGGATTGCATGCGCGTCCCGCAACTTTCTTTATTCAGAAGGCAAATTCTTACAAAAGTTCCATTTGGATCGAAAAAGAGGACCGAAAGGTAAATGCCAAAAGCTTGCTCGGCGTTTTATCCTTGGGGATCGCTCAGGGAATGACGGTTACGCTTCTTGCGGAGGGACCGGATGAAAACGCTGCCATTACCGGCTTAACAGAGCTGATCGACAGTGGCTTTTCGGAAATTTGATCAGGCGAAAGCGGTGCGAAAACGGATGGATTCGTTTGTACGCACCGCTTTTTGTCACACCGCTTCGGAATCGGAATAGGAGATAGGGAAAATGGTAAACAGCACAGACCGACGTCGAAGCCTATTGGAAAAAGCCAATACGTTACCGTTGTGTCCCGGCGTTTATTTGATGCGTGACCGAACGGGTCGTGTGATCTATGTCGGCAAATCCCGCAAACTGAAGCAGAGGGTGTCACAGTATTTTCAAGATACGGAAAAGAATGTGAAAACCGCGCGAATGGTTTCGCAAGTACAGGATTTTGACTATTTTCTGTGTGATAACGAGATGGAAGCGCTCTCCTTGGAAAACGCTTTGATCAAACAGTATAGCCCGAAGTACAATATTCGTCTCAAGGATGCCAAGACCTATCCGTATATCAAATTGACCGCCGAAGCGTATCCGCGGTTGCAATTTACGCGGCATCGCGCACAGGACAAAGCCAAATATTTCGGCCCGTACTCCGGAGTTTCCACGGCATATTCTTTGATCGATCTGTTACAGAAAAGCTTGCGTATGCCGTCGTGTTCCCGTCATTTTCCACGGGATATCGGAAAAGGACGACCGTGCATCAATTATCAAATGCACCGTTGTTGCGGTGTTTGTACCGGACAGGTTTCGGAAGAAGAATACGCGCGTACCGTGCAGAATGCGGTCGAGTTGCTCAGCGGAAAAAATCATACCGTGAAAAAACGGTTGGAAGCGGAGATGTACGCACATGCGGACGCCGAGCGGTACGAAGCGGCGGCAAAATGCAGGGATACGATCCGCGCGTTGGATGCGATCGGTCAAAAGCAAAAGGTGGTTGCCGCCCCCGATGTTGAACAGGATGTGATCGCGTTCTATGCGGATTCGCTGTGTTCTTGCGTTTCCGTTTTTTACGTTCGTTCCGGAATTTTACAGGACAAAGCCGATTTTTTGTACGGTGCCGACAGCATTTTGGAAGCAGAGGACATGAGCACTTTCCTTTGCGAGCATTACAAGCGTCGGGAATCGATTCCTCCGCAGGTGCTTTTGGCATTTCCGCAAGAGGAAGCGGAATTGCAAATGCTCTCCGCTTATCTGACCGAACTTGCGGGACATAAAGTGACAGTGCGTGTGCCGGAACGTGGGACGATGAAAACACTTTGCGGGTTGGTTGAAAAAAATGCCGCCGATCAGGCAAAACTGTATCGGATCCGTACGGAAAAAGAGGAAAACACGTTAGTGCATTTGGCAGAGCTGCTTTGCTTGGAGAGTTATCCGCAAAGAATCGAAGCGTATGATATCTCCAATTTCGGAAGCGAACATTTGACTGCCGGAATGGTGGTTTGTAAAGACGGAAAATTTGCCAAATCGGATTACCGGATATTTCGAATTCGATCCGTGGCGGAAGGAACCGATGATTATGCATCCATGCGAGAGGCGGTTTCCAGACGGTTGGAACACTTACGGGATGAGAGCGGGTCCTTTTCCGAACTTCCCGATCTGATCTTGCTGGACGGCGGAAAGGGGCATGTTTCCGTTGTGCGTGCGTTGCTTTTTGAAATGGGACTTTCGATCTCCGTATTCGGAATGGTAAAGGATGACTTTCATAAAACGCGCGCGCTCTGCACAGATGCAGAAGAGATCGGGATCGCGGGTAAGCAGGACGTGTATTCGTTCGTATACCGTATTCAGGAAGAGGTCCACCGATTTACGGTAAGCCGAATGAGTCAGGCAAAGCAAAAAACTTTAAAGACCTCGTCTTTGACGCAAATTCCCGGGATCGGAGAAGTCAAGGCGAAAAAACTGTTGCATGCGTTCGGCGGGATCGGTGCGGTCAAAAAGGCAAGTATGGAAGAATTGCGGAACGTGAGCGGGATCTCCGAGCGGGATGCAAAAGAAATATGGCTGTATTTTCACTCAAATCATTCCAAAAACGAAAACGAAGAGGAGGGATCGACCGAGCAATGATGCGGATTATCACCGGAAAGGCGCGGGGAACCCGTTTGAAGGCTCCCGCGGGGGTGGTCACAAGACCGACTTCCGAGCGCGCGAAAGAAGCTGTTTTTTCCATGTTGCAGTTTGAATTGCGGGAAAAAGAAGTTTTGGATCTGTTTGCGGGATCCGGTCAAATGGGGTTGGAAGCACTCAGCCGAGGAGCCTCCCACGCCGTTTTTTGCGATTCCGATCGGGAGGCGCAAGCGGTCGTGCGGCAAAATGCGACCGATACGAAATTGATCTCCCAATGTGAATTTTTTCAGGGGGATGCCTTTTCTTTCTTGGAGCGGAACTGTCAAAACCGAAAATTCGATCTGGTCTTTTTGGATCCGCCGTATGCCGCCGTTGTGTTGCCGAAAGCATTGCGGATGTTGGCGCAGAACGGTCTGTTGCGTCCCGGAGCGAAGCTGATCTGCGAGAGTGCGGCGCCGGAGGATGTTTTCGGAGCGGATCCGGATCTGCAAAAGCAGTTTGCGTGTTTGCGGGTCTCCCATTACGGAATTGCGTTTGTTACGGTACTTGCTTACTCCGCGGAGGCCACGGTATGAGTCTTGCGATCGTTCCCGGCAGTTTTGACCCGATGACTTTGGGACATTTGGATCTGGTCCGAACGGCATCCGAGCGATATGACGAAGTGGTTGTTGCGGTGATGATCAATGCAAAAAAACGGTATTGGTTTACAATGGAGGAGCGGGTCCGGATCGCAAAGTTGACGGTGGCGGATCTTTCGAACGTACGGGTGATCGGGGATGAGGGACTGTTGATCGATCTGTTTCGGCGGTTGCATGCGACCGCGGTGGTGAAAGCGTTTCGAAACTCCGAAGATCTTGCGTATGAAACCGAAATGGCGGATTGGAATCGGGCGCACTGTC
>CAYPIV010000016.1:4972-11142 GCA_964410895.1 uncultured Ruminococcus sp.
CCGGTTCCCGCGTGTTTGCGGACACCAACGGTGACGGAACGATCGACACGGTCTACGTCGATACGACGGGAGACGGGAAAGCGGATACGGCAACCCGGTACTACGAAAAGCATTCATGAATCCTTACAAAAAACTGCTGTCCAATACGGGCGTTTTGTGGATCGGGACTTTCGGATCGAAACTGCTGGTCTTTTTGTTGATGCCGCTGTATACGGCATGTCTTTCAACGGAGGAGTACGGAATTGCGGAATTGATCTCCACGACTGCCAATCTGCTGATCCCTTTGGCGTGTATCGGCGTAACGAATGCGGTATTTCGTTTTTGCGTCGATACGAAGCAAGACCGACGTGCGGTATTTTCTTCCGCAGTTGCCGTATTGTTCTTCGGATTGACCGCTTTTTTGGTCTTGTCTCCGCTCTTGTCGTTGTTGCCTTCTTTTTCCGGATTTTTGTGGTTGATCGTTGCGTACGTGATCTTTGCGGATATTCAAGCGGTCTGTGCACAGTATATCCGGGCGATCGAGCAGACGACCTTGTTTGCCGTGCAGGGAATTTTTAACACGGGGGTTACCGTGTTGTTCAATTTGCTTTTTTTGTTGGTATTCGATCTCGGAGTTACCGGATATGTTCTATCGGTGATCCTCGGCAATATTCTGACCACGGTTTTGTTGATCGTGCGCGGAAAATTGTGGAATGTTTTTTCGGTTCATTCGATCCGAAAACAACTGATCTCGGAAATGCTTCGTTTTTGCGCACCTTTGATCCCCACCACGATTTGTTGGCTGATCACGGACTTTTCCGACCGTTATATGGTTACGTACTTTTGCGGAAGCGATGTCAACGGCGTTTATTCGGCAGCGTACAAGATCCCGACCGTGATCAATCTTCTTGCCGGAATCTTTCTGACGGCATGGCAATTTTCGGCTGTTGCGGAAAGTGCGGATGAGAAAAAGCTTTGCCGCTTTTACACCAATGTGTTCAGCGGATTTTCCGCGCTGATCTTCTGCGGTGCAACGTTCTTGATCCTTTTTTCCGGAGTGTTGACGAAAATCCTGCTGAATTCCGCTTACTGCGATGCCGCCAAATACATGCCGACATTGATCTGTGCGGCAACATTGGAGGCGATCGTCTCTTTTCTTGCCACCGTCTACTTGGTTCGGAAGAACAGCATGCATTCTTTACTCTCCGCTTTGGCGGGAACCGTTTGCAATTTGGTTCTCAACTATATTTGGATCCCGAAATACGGTGCCATCGGGGCGGCGGTTGCGACGCTTTGCTCATATGGTTTGGTATTGTTGATCCGCATGGCGGATGTGAAACGGATCCTTCCGTTTCGAATGCACCTGCCGAGGGTTGTCTTCGGCATTGTCGGCGTGTTGGCAATTTCCGCCGTGATGACAGCGGAAACGCTTCCGTACCGAATGCTGTGGGCGGTTCTTTTGGCGGTCATAACGGCAGGAATCCAATTTCCGCCGTTATGGAAAAGTTGTTGTTCGTTGTTTCGAAACCATTCTGCGGAATGATCGAAAATCCGCGAAAAAAATAGAGATCGATCGCTCGGACAGCGCTTTGCGTTGCACACTGTCTGAGCGCTCGATCTTTTTTGCGGTCGGGGGAAGATTTTATCGGAGGGTCCTGCCGTTAGGCTCCGGCAAAAACGCTTCCTCCAAGATCGCACGTTCGGAAAAGGGAATCTTTTTTCCGTTGACAAGTTGATAGTCCTCATGTCCTTTTCCCGCCAACACAAGGAGATCTCCTTTTTGGGTCAACCGCACTGCCTGACGAATGGCATCGGCACGGTCGCAAACGCGTAAAAACGGTTTTTGCAAGGTGCGGTATTCTTCGGCAATCTCATCTAAGATCGCTTCCGGATCTTCAAAGTTCGGATTGTCGGAGGTCAGTACGGACAGATCGCAAAAAGCGGCTGCTGCCCTTGCCAACTCTTTGCGCCGAATTTGGGAACGACCGCCGACAGCACCGAATACGCACAGCAGATGTTTCGGCGCATACGTGCGAAGCGTTTGCAAAAGTTGCGTAAGGCTGGAACCGTTGTGGGCATAATCGATGATCGCATAGGCACCGTTCGGCAGGGGAACGATCTCGGATCTCCCGGCAACAACGGCGCTTTTCAATGCACGGGCGGAAGCATCGACGGAAATTCCGAAACATGCTTCGGCAACCGCAACGGCAAGCACGGCATTTTCGGCGTTTACGTTGCCGACAAAGGCAATTTCCGTCGATGCGGTCTTTCCTGCGTGCGAAAGACAAAAGGAAAGACCCAAGTGCCGTTCGGTAAGCAACGGACGGATCTCGGAAACCGTCCAATCGCTTTCGGAAGTTTTCGCGGAGCAAGAAATTTGACGTTGCGCGGGGGTCCCGGACAGGATCTGCTCGGCATGGCGGTCATCTGCATTGTAGACCACGGTGTTCGGAGCAAGATCCGTGAACAGGCGGTGCTTACAGCTTGCATAATGCGCAAAATCGGGGTGCTCGTCGGTCCCGATATGATCGGCGGAAAGATTGGTAAAAACGGCACATGCCAATCTCGTTCCGGCGGCGCGGTATTGATACAATGCCTGCGAGGATACCTCAACGACAGCCGCTTTCATGCCTGCTTCCACCATTTCGTTCAAGGTTTTCTGCAAAGTACAGGCATCCGGCGTGGTATTTTGCGTAACACGCTCGGTCCCGCCAAAGCGGATCCCGTTGGTTCCAATGTAGCCGCAAGGAATGTTTTCGGCGTTTAAAATGTGTGCCAAGAGTTGTGCTGTGGTCGTTTTTCCTTTGGTTCCCGTAATGGCAATGACCGACATTCGGTGGGATGGATTGCGGTAAAAGCGACACGCCAACTGCGCTATGGCAAGACGGGTGGAAGGAACGAGAAAGACGGTCGCGTTCGACGGAAGCCGCAACGAGTGTTCCGCCACGAAGTACCTGCAACCGTTGCCGTATGCTTGCTCGGCATGGGCGTGTCCGTCGGATCGGGCACCGCGAATGCAAACGAACAGTGTATTTTTTCGCGCTTCTTCCGACCGTTCTGTCAAAACGGTGATCTCGTCTTCCGGCAGAGATCCGAGATCCGGGATCATTCCGCCCAACAATTCCGAAAGTTTCATTTGCACGCACCGCTTTCCGAAACCGCAAACGAATCCGAAAAACCGCACGGCTTTTTTTGACAGGCGAGAATGGTTCGATAGGCAAGCACTTCCAAGGAATCTACATACACCGCATCCGAAAGTCCCTGCTTTTTCAGCAACGAAAGTTCGGTGCATCCCAAAACCAATCGTTCGCATCCCCGTGAACGCAACGCATCGGAAACCGCAAAAAAGTCTGCCATGTCAACGGCACGGTTTTGCTTGATCCTGTCGTAGATCATGGTGGTGATCTTTTGTTGCTCTTCTTCGGTCGGTAAGATGCAGTTCATTCCGATCTTTTCGCAAAAATGCGGGTAGGCATTTGCTTTTACGGTTCCTTCGGTTGCCAACAATCCAAAGGTACGGATGCCGTTCCGTTGCAAATGCAAAACGGTTTCTTCAATGATATTGAGGATCGGAACGGGGGACTCCGATTGCAGGTCCTCGTAAAAAGTGTGCGCGGTGTTACACGGGATGACCAGCAGTTGTGCTCCCGCCGAGATCAGACGATGCAGTTCTTCTCGCATGGCGGGAAGCGGACTTGCATCGGACGTTCCGAGCAGATAGGCGGTACGGTCGGGTGTGGAGGCGCGACTGCTGATCAGCAGGTCGATATGCTCGGCGTCCGAGAAGGCTTCCGTATGTGCCGTCAAAAATTCATAAAAATAAGCGGTGGACATCGGTCCGAGTCCGCCGAGAATGCCCAACAGAGGTGCTTTTTGCAAACCGTTCATATACCCTCCTTATTTTTTAAAGTGTTTTCTCATTTTTAAAAGTGTTTTTCTTTGAGCGCAGGGGCAGCCATTCCGGAACGGAACTGTTTGACCTCGGACGGTTTCGCCAAAACATAGTGTCCTTCCAACTCTTTTTGAAAATTCCAAATCATGGATATGTATTCTTCCGTACACGGCAATAAACAGAGGATCACGTCTGCGTGAGCGTACTGTTTTGCAAAATCGATCAAAGCGGAAAACATCAAATGTTCGTTTACGGTGTGCGGTATGATATGAAAATGCGCGCTGACGGAGATTCGAAACGGCAGGGGGACTTTGTCGCAAAAAATGTGCGATCCGATACCGTAGGTGCGATACATGCGGCGGGCGGTCTCCAAGCTTTCTGCGGAAAAGCCGAGCCATACGGGAATCAATTCTTTCGACAGAGCGTCCGGAACGATCAAGTCCACAAGTCCGATCTCCTTTCTGATATCAAAGTGTTATTTTATTATAGCACAGTCCCGTTCGAAAAAAAAGTCCTTTGCAAAATCTTTGCAAGTTTTTTTGAAAAAGGATTGCTTTTTCTTCGAACTTTGATATAATAAATGCAGACGAATGCGTAAAGGACAGCGAACATCATGAAAAAAGAAAAGATCTATCGGGTGTTTTCCCACCTCCCGGAGTTGACAACGCCGCGGCTTACTCTGCGAAAGATGTTGGTTTCGGATACGGACGATATGTATGCCTATGCCGGGCGGATGGACGTTACTCAATATTTAACTTGGTATCCGCATCCGGACCGCGATTACACCAAACAGTATTTGCAGTACCTCGGGACCCGTTATGCCGCGGGAATGTTTTATGATTGGGCGATCGTGTATGAGCCGGATTGCAAAATGGTCGGAACCTGCGGGTTTACTTCCTTTCATTGTGCTTCCGACAGCGCGGAGGTCGGATATGTGTTGAACCCCGCCTATTGGGGAAAAGGGATTGCACGCGAAGCGTTGCAATGCGTACTTCGGTTCGGATTTGAAAAATTGGATTTGCATAGGATCGAGGCAAGATATATGCAGGAGAACGAGCGTTCCCGCAAGGTCATGGAGCGAGTGGGAATGACGTTTGAAGGTATTTTGCGCGAGGGAATGCTGATCAAAGGCAATTATGTCAGCGTTGGGATCTGTTCCATTTTGGCGCGGGAGTGGGAAGCGGTCAAAGACCTGCAAAAACCGGACTATTTTCCGGAAAATGAAGAATAAAGCGTATAGTTTGTAAAAAATCGGGCGAAACTCCTTATCGGGGAAGTTCCCGATTTTTTTAAATTTGGAGGTTTTAGGATGGAACCCAAAGCACAAAAAGGCTTATTCGGCGAAGATTTGGCAGGAACCAAAACCGAGCAAAATCTGCACACGGCTCTCAGCGGAGAAGCACAGGCATATCTTCGCTATCAATGGTTTGAAAAGAAAGCCAAGGATGACGGTTACGTGGAGATCGCACAGCTGTTTCGCGATACGGCATCCAATGAAAAAGAGCATGCGGAACTGTGGTTTAAATACCTTGGCGGCAGAGAAGGAACGGAACGCAATTTAGAGGTCGCTGCTTCCGGGGAACGTTTTGAATGGGAAAGCATGTATTCGGAATTCGAACAGACCGCACGGGAAGAGGGATTTTCGCTTCTTGCCGATCTGTTTGCACGAGTTGCTTCCGTAGAGAAACATCACGAACAAAATTACAGAAAACAATTGGAACGCGTACAAAACGGTACTGTGTTCACATCCGAAAGTACCGATACCAAATGGATCTGCTTGAACTGCGGATATATCGTGAGCGGCAAGGAACCGCCGAAAACCTGTCCGACTTGCTTCCACGCACAGGGGTATTTTAAGGAGTATCGAGAACCGTGAACGTGGGTTTTCGAATCTTTGCCCCATTATTCATAGACGTTCGTTTTCGGTGTGAGCGTTTTTTACCGCGGCGCATTCCGTCTCGATCCGACAAAAGCGTCCCGTTGCCAAGCATGCAACGGGACGCTTTTGTGATCCGATTTTGAAATTCGGAGCTTTTTGCCGTTCGATTCTCTTTGAAATTAGCACTCAAGTGCGATGTTTACAAAAAGTTCACAAGAAAATCGGAAAAGATACTTGACAAATGCCGCGAAAAGTGGTAAATTTGTATCATGATTTAGCACTCACACATTCAGAGTGCTAAAACAGATTGCAAAAGAGCAGAAAGGAGTCCATGTGAGATGAGTTCGGGAAACCGGGAATTGACGGAGCGCAAAAAGCAAATATTAAAAGCGATCGTTGATGCTCATATCGAGGGAGGCG
>CAYPIV010000017.1:0-11141 GCA_964410895.1 uncultured Ruminococcus sp.
TGCTGTTGGGAATTACAAAAGCATCGCTTCAGACCGAGTCCTTCCTGTCTGCGGCATCGTTCCAAGAAACCACCAAGGTTTTGACGGATGCGGCGATCAAGGGTAAGGTCGACCGGTTGCTTGGTTTGAAAGAAAATGTCATCATCGGTAAGCTGATTCCTGCCGGTACCGGTATGAGTTGCTACCATGACATCGACGTTCACCAAACAGAACCGGAACATGAGGAAGCAATTGTAGGTTGATAAAATTCGGTAGGGGATCGCGAATATCGCGGTCCCCTACCGAATTTTTTGATCGGTATTCTCAAAATCGATGGAAGATCCTATCGGTTTTCACAGAAAAAACGCAGCCGTTTGCAAGTTCCCCAATGGAACGAACGGCAGCGTTTGGCTCGAAAAATGAATTTTTCCTTTTCAACGCGTTTGAAAATGTGTCAAAAGCGAAATTTTTTCCGAAATTTTGTTTGAAAGCGAAACAGGTAGGCGCCGATCAGTTTTGTAAGTGCGAGATCATAAATCCAAAAACAGATCAAAGCCAATCCATACAAAGCAATCCCGAATCCGATCCGGATGGGGGCTTCTTCCGTGAAAAGTCCGAAAATGCGAAGCCCGAGCACGATTAGAATCAAGGCAAGGTGAAATCCGCAAACTTTTCCAATCACGGAGATCCAACGCGGAAAGCGTTCCAAATAGGACTTTACAATGGGATAATATCCGAGAAACACGGTATAAAACAAAGCAGGCGTTTTTTGCGGCAAAAGGAGCAGCGACAGCAAGGAAGTGACTGCCCATACTGCCCACGGGTACCCTCTTCCCAACTCAATGACCGCAAAAACGCACAGTAGGGAAGCCAATGCGGCGGTACTCAGGTCCAATACTTCGATCAATGCTCCGATTGCCATCAAAATGACGCCGAGGGCACAAAGCATTGCACACAATGTCAGTTTTTGCGTGCGCTTTTGAATTCGGTCTTTCACTGCGACCCTCTCTCCTTTCCGAAGTGGCAAAGATCCCCACACTTAACAGCAACTGATCAGGTCTCCGCCCATACATTCGCAACAACAATCGGCACAAAGCAAAGCGGAGCACATATCGCAGCACCGATCCGAATCGGTCTTTCCGGCACGGTACCCGCCGTAAGCGGAGGCTTGACCGCGCAACTGCTCCCGAGCGGCACGGTATTCTTCGTTCCGAGGGTCCATTCCGCAAGCTCTGTCAAACATGCGCTGCGCATCCAAAAAATATCCCCGTTTGTAGTATACAGTGCCCATGAGGTAATGCCATTCGGCATTTTGCCGATTGGCGGGGACGGAACGTAACAGTTGCTCGGCTGCGGAAATTTGATTCTCGTAGATCAGCTGACGGATCTTGACAAACTCGCCGGAGCCGGGTCCCGCAGTTCCGCCTGCGGAAGCACCGGAGCCGTTTCCGGTTCCGCCTGCCCGCATTTTTTGAATTTCTTCATACGCGGCGTTGATCTCTTTCATCTTTTCTTCCGCAAGATCTGCCAGATCGCTGTCCCTGTATTTGTCCGGATGATATTTGCGTGCCAAATCTCGGTACGCTTTTTTGACTTCTTCATCGCTTGCATCGGGCGAAACGCCGAGAACTTGGTAGGGTGTTTTCATAGTTATGTGTTGCCTTTCGGTGATAATGATTCAGTGGTGATTGCCGTGAATATTGATTGCGAAGAAACGGTTCAAAGAATCAACGCACGGACTTCGGTTTGAAAAAAGTCAATTCGCATCACATCGGTCCTCTTTCGGTGACAGGACCCGATCCGCCGTCCGGGGAAGTCCGAGATAAAAAATGTTGGCAAGAAATTCCCGAACTTCCGCAGAGGGAAAAGTATCGATCAATAAAAACGCACGCTCGGCATCCGCAAGATGGGCGTTGAGGGATAGACGGATCATTTCACGTGCCTCATCGGATAGGGAATCCCCGAACATTGCCCGATACGGATTGAACCGATCTTTTTGTATATCTTGGGAGAAATCGTCAGCGGCATCCAACAAATAGATCCAACGTCCGATCGCGTTTCCGATGCTGCCGGCAATCCGAGCTTCGGAACCGGTCAATCCTTCCGAAAAAGCGGCTGCCATCAATAAGCCGAACTGTTCTGCGGGCAGTTCGGCACCGACCGATGTATTCGTATCGCTTTCATAGACGTGGATCTGTTCCAAATGCCGTGCGATCGTTTCCCGCAAAGCGGGGTGTCGCTTTCTCGCTTTGCGGTAAGCGCGGCACAGCAAGGGGCGCAGGAGAAAGGAACGGATCTTTTTCCAACCGAGTTCGTCGTGACAGTCATCCAAGATCTTTTGATAACTCAGCAGGGCGGAAACATCGGCACAGTAGGCAAGCGTTGGTGACGGTTCTGCGGTCGATCTCTTTCGAAACGGATGCATGATACACCGCTTTTTTGTAATGTTCGGTTTCTCTCCGATCAAGGACATGCGCACAGCGGCAAGAAACACAAAATCATAGCTCAGAGACATGCGTGAGCATTGCCCTGTACAGGTCCCCATGCTTTTACACAAACCGCAGTAGATCGCGCGGTAACATTCGTGTTCCCGCAGACGCAGATCCGGTGCGTATGTACGTATATATCCCAGCACGGTGCTCCTCCGAAAATAATACTCTACCCTATATCATATCCCATTTTCTTGTAAATTGCAAGAACAATTTGTGTATTTTACATGACTTATTGACTTTTTTTTGATTTTGTTGTATACTGATAATCAAGAATAACTGTTTTGACGACTGTGTTGCGGATCGCAGGGAATGTGCGGAAAGGATGTGTGCTTTTCGGGATGCGGTCCGCTTTGTCAAAACACGGAGGAATGGAATGAAGATCATGTGGAAAGAATTGTTTTCAAGGGATCGTGTGATCTGCCGATTGCTTGCCGCGTGGACCTCGTATATCGGGATCACGCTGCTGAAAAACGATCAGTACGCCGTTTTGAGGGACGGACCGCAATTGGAGATGTTGTCACTGTTGCTTGGTTGCGGTATTTTTTTTGCTTTGTATTCTGTTCTCAGCGCGTTTTTACTCTCTGTGCAAGCGGATTCTTGGTGGATGCTTTTGGGAGCGTCTGTTTGTGTTTTTCAGTGGATCTTGCAGTATCCGAGTTCCAATAAAGCACAATATTTTTTGGTCGTGCTGGGCATTCTTTTGGCATACTCTCTCTTTGTTTTGTATACGGTCCGGCAAAATGCCGAGTGGATCGCAAAGTGGAATCCGAACGGATATACGGTCGCGATATGCGCAGGCTTTTTTGCCGTCACTGCGGCGGTGATCCTTTCCGCCGTTACCTGCTTACGGTATTTGACATTTTCCGCGCCGAACTATGATTTCGGATTGTTTTGCAATATGTTTTCCAATATGAAAAAAACGGGATTGCCTTTGATCACCAGCGAACGGGATCAATTGCTTTCGCATTTTTCGGTGCATATCTCTCCAATTTTTTACGTTTTGCTTCCGGTGTATTGGATTTTTCCATCGCCTTTGACTTTGCAGATCGGGCAAGCCGTTGTTTTGCTTGCCGGCGTGATCCCGGTTGTTCTTTTGGCACGGCAATATCGGCTCTCCGGCAGACTGACCGTGTTGTTTGCTTTTTTGTATTGCTTTTATCCCGTTCTTTCCACCGGTTGCTTTTACGATCTTCATGAAAACTGTTTTTTGCCGGTCTTGCTTTTGTTTCTGTTTTATTTTTACGAGGTCCGAAAATACGTCCCCATGTACATTTTTGCCGGACTTGTGCTGATGGTCAAAGAAGATGCCGCGATCTATTTGATTGTATTTGCGGTCTATTTGATCTTGTCACGAAAAACGTATATACACGGAACCGTTCTTGCGGGGGCGGCTGTGCTGTATTTTCTGTTTGCCACGTATTGGATCAATACTTACGGAGATGGGGTTTTAAGCAATCGATTTGATAATTTGCTGCTTCGTCCCGAGGACGGTTTGGTCGGTGTGTTGATGACTGCAATCGGAAATCCGGGGTATTTATTGACGCAGTTGTTTACCGAAAACAGCCAAGGCAGTTGGAACAAGATCTATTATTTTTTGATGATGTTTTTGCCGGTTGGATTCCTTCCGTTTTGCACCAAAAAATCGTCCCGATGGATCTTGCTCGGTGCCATTTTGCTGAATGTCCTGTCGCATTATCAATATTTGTATGACCCCGGATTTCAATACCACTTCGGCGCATTGGCGTTTTTGATCTATGCAGCTTTGCAGAACGTGTGTGAGTTACAGGCACCGTCCAAGCGCGTTCTTTGCAGTATTGCGGCAGTTGCTTGCTGTGGCTTGTATTTGTTTTCTGTCATTCCGACATTTACTTCTTATGCGGAACGCTGGAAGGACGGAAAAGAAACGTATTCCCAAATGGAAGAGATTTTGGATACACTCCCAGAGGATGCGTCTTTGTGTGTTTCCACCATGCTGTTGGCGCATGTTGCCGATCATGACGAAGTTTACGAAATCGCATATCATAAAGACGAAAACGGCAATTACAAAGACGACATCGATTACGTTGTGATCGATGCTCGGTACAGCCATCAGGACGTTTTGCGTGCGTATCGCAAGATGGGATATCAGGTGGTTCAAGAATATGAGGGAATGCTTGTGATCCTGCAAAAAAGCAATTAAAGGTTTTCGCTTGTTCGGAAATTTCCGAACAGGGGACAAAAACAGCCTGCGGCAACCGCATTTTGCGGTTGCCGCAGGCTGTTGAACGGGATCGTATTGAGAATGTTCGGTTTCGCAAATCAAAAACAGCGGATCAATTTGCGGATCCCGAACAAAAGCAATGCCAAAAGGTCCCAAACAAAAGCAAATGCAATGACCAAAACAAACACCGAAAACACCCGAAGATTCCAAAGCGCCAATCCGGTCACCAATTCGTCTTGCCGGTTAATGGCAAAGGTAACGATTGCAAATACGGCAAGCATACCGGCATAGATCGGGAGTGCACTGAGACTGCCGCGAATATCCGCCGGGCTGAGTTTGACGTGTAGCGAAACGGGTAAAATGACGCAAAGACCGATGCAGGCGCGCAGCGGATTTTCCGCAATCGCCGCCGGAATGCTTTTGAACAGATCAAATACACCGAGCAGGATCTCCGGAACGGTTGCATTGGATGCAAGCAAAGCGCGGCTGGTGGTCAAATAGTTGTTCCAAGCGCTCGGCAAACACAACCAAAGCATAAAAATAATGACACCGAGCCCGCTGAAAAGCGGTCCCAGACCGATGAACAGATTTCCCAAAACAGCCCACGGACTTTTGCGGTTATAACTGTGCTCCACATAGCCGAATTTTCCGTTTTCGGCAGAGGGGGACCACAGTCGAATGTGCTCGATCTTGTGCCCGAACAGCAAGCACATTACGGCATGTCCCAACTCATGGATCGGCGTTCCGATGGCAGCTGTGGCGTAATAAACGGGTTTGGCACCGTGCCCGAGCAACTTGGAAAACAGTGACGAACACAACTGCACAGCCAATCCGCACACAAAAAATACCCCGAGCGTCAATGCGAATAATTCCAAAAAATACAACAAAAACGAAAACAGAAGATTGTTCATATCAGTTCCTTTCGGTGGAAGTTTCGGTCAGATCCAAAATAATTTCCCCTGCCATCAAAAGTCCCGCAGTTGCAGGAACGTAAGAAATCGATCCCGGCGCCTTTTTGCGGAAATCGTTGCTCTCGGAAGAGTGCACCTCGCAAAAAGCAGTTTGGCGGGCGGTCTCCGGTGAAAATACAACTTTCAGGTGGGAAACTCCACGCGCTTTCAGTTCGCGACGCATCACGCGTGCCAAGGGACATCCCGCGGTTTTAAAAAGATCTGTGACCGTAAAACGCGTTGCATCCAACTTATTTCCCGCTCCCATGGCGGAAATCAGGGGAATCCCTGCGGCATTGGCACGCACCGCAAGTTCGATTTTTGCGGAAACGGTATCCACGGCATCCGCAAGATAGTCATATCCGTCGATCGGGTAATGATCTGCATTTTCGGGGAGATAAAAAACGGGAAATACGCGGACTTCACATTGCGGATTGATATCCAAAATGCGTTCACGCATGACATCGACTTTCTTTTTTCCTACGGTGGAATGCAAGGCAATGATCTGTCGGTTGATGTTTGAGAGGGAGACACTGTCGGAATCAAACAGATCCAAATGCCCGATCCCCGCACGCGCCAATGCCTCGCAGAGATATCCGCCCACTCCGCCGACACCGAACACTGCGACATGTGCGTTTTTCAAGTGTGCGATCGTTTCCGAACCGAGCAACTGCGCGGTTCTGATTTCCTCTTCGCAAATGTCCATTCGGTACCTCCGATCTCTTGATAAAAGATAGGAATAGTATAGCAGAATTTTATCTTTTTTGCAATACCTTCTTTACAAAAAAACTTTTTTGATGTATAATAAAAAACTGAGTATCGATAGAAGGAGAATTACAGTGAAACAAAACTCGCAGTTGGAGGAACGCTGTGTTCGTTCCGATTTGATCTATGACGGACGCATTTTGCACTTATACGTGGATGAAGTGACTTTGCCGAACGGGAATCATTCTACTCGGGAATATGCGCACCACATCGGCGCTGTCGGGATCCTGCCGCTGACGCAGGAGGGAGAAGTACTTTGCGTACGTCAGTATCGGTACGCACATCATACGGAATTGTTGGAAATTCCGGCAGGCAAGCTGGATGCTCCCGATGAGCCGCATTTGCAAGCGGCTTTGCGTGAGCTGCGGGAAGAGACCGGTGCAGTCGGGGCACGTATGACGGATCTCGGGATCTACCGATCTACCCCGGCAATTTTGGACGAACAGATCCACTTGTATCTTGCCGAACAGTTCACGATCGGCGAAACCGATCCGGATGAAGATGAATTTTTAACTTTGGAACGCATTCCGCTGGAGCAATTGGTCGATATGGTCATGTGCGGTGAAATTCAAGACGGAAAAACGCAAGTAGCGGTTTTGAAAGTGCAGGAGATCTTGCGCCGCCGACAGCAGTTACAACCGGGAAAGGATCCGTCATGACAAAACGCTCGGTAATGATTCGGATCCAAACCGTTCGACAGACGGTTACACAGGCATTGTTCGAAGAAACGGAATCGGATACGGAGACCGCTTTTTTACCGCCGTTTGATGTGTCAGAGGAACCGACGGAGATGTTGGTGGAAGGAAGGTTGGTAACGGGGACGAACCGTGTGGAGCTGATCTATGAGGAGGGGGAACTGACGGGGATGGAAGGTTCCGTCACTTCGATCGGATTTGACCGCACGACACCGGAATTGGTAACCATGATCCGCACGGGTCTTGTCAATACCGCAATGGTTTTTGAAGCGGGAAAGCGGCATTTGTGCTTATATCACACTCCTTTTTCCGAATTGGAGATCTGCGTGCGTGCTTTGCAGGTCGGCAATCGTTTGCTGGAAGAAGGCAAAATAGAATTGGATTATGTAATTGAGATTCACGGCGCACAGACAGATCGGTGTCAAATGACCATTTGCGTTCATCCTTCTATCGGTACGGATTCTTTTTTCCGTTTTACATAAACAAGTCAAACGATACGGACCGCTCGGTTTTCGAACGGTCCGTATCGTTTTCAAAAAAAATCGTTTACCGGTATAAATTGATTGTTTCACGGAAAAAGTAAATAGCGAAATGAGATGATACGGGAGCGATTTTATGAAAGAATGGAATTATCGAATGACCGATCCGAACGGATTGCACGCCCGACCGGCAGGTGCTTTCGTCAATTTGGCAAAGCAATTTCAAAGTGAGATCCAAGTGACCGTCGGAACCAAAACCGCCGATGCTAAGCGTTTGTTGGCGCTGATGAGCTTGGGGGCGAAAGAAGGTGCCTTGCTTCGCATTTCGGTGGAGGGACCGGATGAAGAAGCGGCATTGGAAGCGATCCGTTCCCATTTTCAATCGGAAGTGCCGCCGAAAACGATTGCAGGCAGCACCGATTGAGCAAAGGAGAGGTTCCGAATGGAAGAACAAATATTTCGTGGCATGGGGATCGGAACGGGACTTTCCGTCGGGAAATTACAATTTCTTTCGGAAGAAGAGAACGGTCCGAAAGCCGTTCCGAAACTGTACGGATCGGAAGCAAAAAATGCTTTGCGGACTGCCATGCAGACTGCCGCCGAGGAATTGGAACACATTCGTTTGCAAACTTCGGAAAGACTCGGCGCCGAAAAAGCGGAGATCTTTGAAATTCACAAAATGATCTTGGAAGATGCGGATTTTTTGGATGCACTGTTTCGAGAATTGGAGCTTGGAAAAAGTGCCGCGGAAGCATTGGAAGAAGCAACCGAACGATCCTGCAGAATGCTTGCGGAATCGGATGACGAATATCTTGCGGCACGGACGACCGACTTGCGCGATGTTTCCGAGCGGATCAAACGGGCAATGAGCCGTCCTGTATGTGATGGATGTGCCGAAGTGTCACAAGGCGCGACCGATCGGGAAGTGCACTCCGAAGGAGGACCGACGATCGGCCAGGCTTATTTTTTGGTTGCCCCCGATCTGACCCCTTCGCAGACCGTTTTGCTGGATCCGAGAGAAATATTGGGGTTGATCACATTTGAGGGAAGCCCGAATTCGCATACCGCCATTTTGGCGCGCGCCATGGGAATTCCGGCATTGGTCGGCGTCGGACAAATACCGATTTCCGCAAACGGATCGACGGCGCTTTTGGATGCCGGGGAAGGAAGTTTGACCGTGGCTCCGCGGAAAGAAACATTGGATGCGTTTACCGATCGGTTACAAGCGGAGCAATCGGAACGGCGCGCACATGCCGAACGCTTACGGATGTTGCTTCGTCAGCCGGCTGTGACACAAAGCGGTCATTCGGTCTTGATCTATGCCAACATCGGCAGCCACCGTGAAGTGCGAGCGGCGCTGGAAAACGGTGCCGATGGGATCGGTCTGTTGCGTAGTGAGTTTTTGTATTTGGAAACGGATCACTATCCGGACGAAGAAACATTGTTCACCGCATACCGCGAGGTGGCTCGTGCCATGGGACAGCGACGCTCCGTAATCCGAACGTTGGATATCGGCGCCGACAAGCAGATTCCGTATTTCGATCTGCCGAAAGAGGAAAATCCGGCTTTGGGATTTCGTGCCATTCGGGTATGTTTGGAAAAAACGTCTGTTTTTCAAACACAGCTCCGGGCGATCTTGCGTGCATCTGCGTACGGAAAAATATCGCTGATGTTTCCCATGATCGTTTCGGTCGAAGAGGTACGAAAAAGCAAGGCGCTATTGTTGCAGTGCATGCGAGAGCTGGAACAGGAACGGATCCCGTTTGATGATCGTATGGAGATCGGCATTATGATCGAAACCCCTGCTGCCGCTGTCATGAGCACGGAATTGGCAAAAGAAGTGGATTTTTTCTCGGTCGGAACCAATGATCTGATCCAATATACGTTGGCAGCCGATCGGCAGGATCCGCGTTTACTTCGATTGTGCAGAGAAAACAGCGAACCGATCCTGCGTTTGATCGAACATGCTGCAAAGGCGATCCATAATAAGGGCGGATGGATCGGGATCTGCGGCGAGATGGCTGCCGATCTTTCTTTGACGCAAACCTTTGCGAATCTGCAAATCGATGAACTTTCGGTCGCTGTTCCTTGTTTGCCGGATCTGCGGGAACAGGTGATAAAGTGTTTATAAAGGAGAAAAAACATGCTTTTCAAAAGCAAGTTGCAAACATTATTGGCGGTTGCGGACGGAACCGTACTTTCATTGAAACAGGTAGCCGATGAAGCGTTTTCATCGGGAATGTTGGGAGTCGGATTTGCGATCGAACCTGTCAACGGAACGATATACAGCCCCTGCGGGGGGACCGTGGAGAGTATTGCGGAAACGGGACATGCTTATACGATTCACACCGTCGATGGTTTGGACATCTTGATCCATATCGGAATCGACACGGTGACGCTCAAGGGCAAGGGGTTCTCTTCTTTTGTGACGGAGGGGCAGGCGGTTCGGGCAGGGGACCGTTTGGCACAAGCGGACTTGCAGATCCTTCGGAATCGGAATTGTCCTTGCACCATTCCGGTATTGATTACCAACCCGGAACGGCTGAAAAGCGGATCGTTCCTTCCCGCATCGGGGATGCTGCACGGCGGACGCGACGCGGCATTTGAATATCGTACGCGGTAATTTTGAATCCAAAAATGGGAGGAGTTATGCTTCAGGCAACGCAAAAGACGAAAAAAGAGTTTGGCATGTTCGAGGTCTTGCAGCGGGTCGGACGTGCGTTTATGCTTCCGATCGCATTGCTTCCGATCGCCGGACTGTTACTCGGAATTGGCGCTTCCATGACCAATTCTTCGATGCTGGAGGCATACGGATTGGTCGGCGTTTTGGGTGAGGGAACGGTTCCGTATTCTTTTTTTTCACTTTTATCCTCGGTCGGAACCGTTATTTTCGATAATCTTCCGATCCTGTTTGCCATGGGGGTCGCACTCGGAATGGCGGAACAGGAAAAAGGAACGGCAACGCTTTCGGCGGCAATTGCTTTTTTGGTCATGCACCAAACCATCCATACTTTGCTTGAACTGAGCGGAATGCTGGAGCCCGGCACCATGCCGGAGGGAACGGTTGCGGATGTAGTCGGGATCTCTTCCTTGCAAATGGGAGTGTTCGGGGGGATCATTGTCGGATTGGGAGTTGCCGCACTGACCAATCGATTCTACAAGATCCGCTTGCCGAGCGTGATCTCATTTTTCGGCGGAAGCCGATTCGTGCCGATCATTTCAACGGTCGTATATTTATTTGTCGGCGGGATCTTCTATTTTATTTGGCCTACGATACAAAACGGTATTTATGCGTTGGGAGATCTGGTGCTGCGTTCGGGATATCTCGGAACGTTTGTGTACGGTTTGATCGAACGGTTGTTGATCCCGTTCGGACTTCACCACGTGTTTTACCTGCCGTTTTGGCAAACCGGCGTCGGTGGTTCCGCGGTGATCGAAGGCGTGACGGTATACGGCGCGCAAAATATCTTTTTTGCGGAGCTTGCGGCTTCCGGCACACAACGCTTTTCGGTTGATGCATGCCGCTTTATGAGCGGAAAATTTCCGTTGATGATCTTCGGTTTGCCGGGAGCGGCTTTGGC
>CAYPIV010000018.1:0-4234 GCA_964410895.1 uncultured Ruminococcus sp.
CTTCTCTTCGCCGAAAGAAGCTTTTCCGATGGGGCAGTGGATGATGTTGGTCTTATCCAAACGGTACTCGATCTTACCGGCTTTGGCTTCGGTTACGGCACGTGCAACGTCCGGGGTAACCGTTCCGGCTTTCGGAGAGGGCATGAGTCCCTTCGGACCGAGCACTTTACCGAGACGTCCGATGACGGACATCATATCGGGAGTTGCGATGACAACGTCAAAATCAAACCAGTTCTCCTGTTGGATCTTTTCCGCATACTCTGCGCCGCCGGCATAATCCGCACCTGCGTCGAGTGCTTTTTGTACGTTGTCGCCTTTTGCAAATACCAACGTTTTGATCGTTTTACCGGCTCCGTTGGGAAGAACAACCGCACCGCGGACCTGTTGATCTGCGTGTCTGGAGTCTACACCCAAACGAACGTGTACTTCGATGGTCTCATCAAACTTTGCTTTTGAGGTTTGGCAAACCAATGCCATTGCCTCTGCCGGATCATACAGTTTGGTCTTTTCGATCAGCTTTACGCTGTCAGCATACTTTTTACCGAATTTAGCCATTTTCGTTACCCTCCTTAGTCCTCAACGGTAACGCCCATGGAGCGTGCGGTACCGGCGATCATGCTCATTGCCGTTTCAAGGCTGCCTGCATTCAGATCTTTCATCTTGGTCTCTGCGATCTTTTGAACTTGTTCCTTGGTCAGCTTTGCAACCTTGGTTTTGTTCGGTGTTGCGGAACCGGACTCGATTCCCGCTGCTTTTTTGATCAGAACGGGAGCCGGGGGAGTTTTTGTGATGAAAGTAAAGGAACGGTCTGCATAGACAGTGATGACAACGGGAATGATCAAGCCGATGTCATTCTTGGTTCTTTCGTTGAATTCCTTGGTAAATACGGGGATTGCAACGCCGTACTGACCGAGTGCGGGACCAACGGGGGGCTGGGGAGTTGCCTTACCTGCGGGCAACTGCAATTTGATATAACCCAAAATTTTCTTTGCCATAGTTAAAAATCCTCCAAATGTGGTTTGATGCGGAAGAATGTAATGTTAAATTTCCTTCCTCCCACGTGCAACGTTTGTTGCGAGTATCTCAGCCCTGTGTAAGCTTTACCTCAGCGGCATCCAGCTCTACGGGCATGTCGCGATTTCCGCGCTTGACAAGCACGGTCACGCTCTTGAGATCATCGGAAATTGTTTGCACGGTACCCGTGTACCCCTCAAACAGTCCGCCGACGACCGTCACGGAATCTCCCACGGAAAAGGCAAGCTTGATTTGCTGTGTCTGTTCAATGGAAAGTGCTGCCACCTCTTCTTCCGAAAGAGGTGTCGGACGGGATCCGGGACCCACAAATCCGGTCACTCCGGTAATGTTTCTTACCGCGTGCCAACTTTCTTCGTTCATGATCATTTTGATATACACATAGCAGGGAAACAACTTTGTTTCCACTTCTTTTTCGGTATCACCGTTTTTTTCTACAACGATCTCAACGGGAATGCGAATATCAAAGATCAAGTGACCGAGTCCACGGTTCTCAATTACTTTTTCGATGTTCTCTTTGACTTTGTTTTCATATCCGGAATAAGTGTGCGCCACATACCATCTCGGACCGACGTTCATTTCATTGATATCACTCATAGCCTTTTACGCTTTCGGTTGGAAAAGTTCGATGAAAGCCAAATACCCTTTTTGCAAACCGAAATCGATTGCACAGATCGCAATTGCGCAAAGAATCAGCACCACAAGCACTACAAGAGTGCTTTTTTTGGTTTGATCCCACGGCAACCACACAATCTTGCGGCATTCGCTTTTCAATACGCGAAGGTATTTGCCGACCTTTACACGGTTCTTCACGATCAAGATCGTAGCCACTGCCACCAAAACGATACCGAGAATGATAAATACGATCGCAGTCACGCTGATCGTGTTTTTCTTGCCGGAATCCGTGCTGTCGGACGCCGTTGTTGCGGCTGTGGTCGCAGCGGTCGTGCTATCGGTCACCTCGGCAGTCGTTTCAGCACCGGTTTCGGCGGTCGACTCCGCTGTGGTTTCGGCGGTCGTTTCCGCAGTCGTTTCCGCAGTCGTTTCCGCAGTGGTCGCGGCAGTTGTTTCAGCGGTCGTCTCCGCAGTGGGTTCATCTGCAAAAGCGGGAATTGCAAAGAGGGAAATCATCATCAGGATCGCAACCAATGCCGCGGTCCATTTGTTCAACAGGGTTCCTGTTTTCATAACGGATTGATTCCTTTCTCGTATTAAATTACACGTTTCTGCAGGAATTACTTGGTTTCCTTGTGAAGCGTATGCTTGCGACAAAACTTGCAATACTTCATGAATTCCAGTCTGTCCGGATCATTTTTCTTGTTTTTCTTTGTGTCGTAATTTCTCTGTTTGCACTCTGTGCATGCAAGAGTAATCTTAACGCGTGCGTCATTCGCCATTTAGCGGCACCTCCTATATCAAGATTTGTTTGATGCCCGTGCGGGACATCTGTGTACCTCCCTCCCGAAAGCATGTTTTCTCCCTTTCGGTTGGCGCCGAAAACATGATTTGTTTGCGCGTGGTAACCACAAAAATGCGCAAAGAAAAAACCTTTCGCAGAGGTAGTACCATTATAGCACAGCTTGTATTGCTCTGTCAAGAGGAATTTTTCGATTTTTGTTGGCAAAGCGAAAAAAATCGGTATTTGATTCTCCGAAAAACGCTTTTTTGGAATCGTTCGGTGTAAAAAAACGAAAAAAACGCTACTTTCTCATAAAACGTATTGATTTTTTGCGAAGAATCCGTTATAATTATGAGGAAATCGGTTTTTCAAAAACGGATGAAACGGGCTTGCATGCCGCAAGTACGCGTTAGAAGTACAAAGGAGACGGAAGATGGATTTACAAGAAGTGGAAGCGCTGATTGCGCAAGCGGTCGGGGATGCGGATCTGCGTCCGGACGAGATTCCTGCCATTGATCTGTATTTGGACCAGATCACTTCGCTGTTTTCGGAGAAATTAAAGGAAGGATCGCCGTTGTTTCGGGATCGCGTGTTGACCAAGACCATGGTCAATAATTATTCCAAAGACGGTTTGATCTCTCCCGTGCACGGAAAAAAGTATAACAAAGAGCATATCGTTCAAATGCTTTTGGTCTATTCCTTAAAGAACACTCTCTCCATCAGCGAGATCAAAAGAATGCTGCACGGTATTTATAACCTGCCGAATTTCGAAGAAGGCATGTTGGAGGACATCTATCTTCATTTTCTGGAGATCAAGGAATTTGAACGCGAGGAGATCGGAAATACGGTACATTCTTTTTTAAAAGGCAGCAAATTGGATCCTAAGAACGAGTCCGATTTCTTCACTTTTCTGCTGGGACTCGCGGCAATGTCCTCGTATTTGAAAAATACCGTACAGGTGCTGTTGGAAGCGCACTACCCGGATCCGGATGCGGAATCGGAACGGGAAGAACGGGAACGGCGCGATGAAGAAAAGCGTCGGCGCACGGAATTGAAAGCGGAAGTGCGCGCAAAAAAAGCGGAAGTGAAGGCTGTGAAACGAAAGGAAAAGCAGAATGCCGACGATTCGACCGATGGCGGAGCCGAACCGGTTCCCGAATCGGCGGACAGCGCTTTCCGGGTGGCGTCGGATGAGACTTGAGGAGATGAGCGTCCCGCCGTTGGCATATTTGGGGGACAGTGTTTTGGAGCTGCTTGTACGGGAACATTTGGTGCAAAAAGGATTGGCAAAATCCGCGCAGTTGAATCGTGCGGCATTGGCGTTCGTATCGGCACCGGCACAAGCGGGTGCCATGGAGCGGATCTTGCCGCATTTGAACGAAGAGGAAGCGGCTTATTTTCGCCGCGGCAGGAATCTGTCGCATGCCAACATTCCCCGTTGTGCAACTCCGGATCAATACCGTGCCGCCACCGGTATGGAAGTTTTGTTCGCATATCTGCATCTATCCGAACAACGGGAGCGGATGCAACAACTGTTTCGGATCGGCTATCCGGAAACCTGACAAAAAGGTCTGCCGGATCGTTCCCGAATTTTCCGTTGCGGTTTGAAAACGGTCCGGAGCGGAAGCAGAATCGTTCGGGGGGCGGAGACGACGGTTCGATCCGCGATCCCGACGGATCCCGCCGATGGGCGGAGAAAGCGAGGCTCTTTATGAAAAAACAACCGGAAATGACCGTGCGCATTCCGGAAGACGTACTGCGCAAATTGCTTTATGTGTCCGAAGCGGAAGGACGTTCCGCCAA
>CAYPIV010000018.1:4334-8659 GCA_964410895.1 uncultured Ruminococcus sp.
AAGACGTACTGCGCAAATTGCTTTATGTGTCCGAAGCGGAAGGACGTTCCGCCAATAACCATATTTTGATGCTTCTCAGAAACAATATCCAATATTTTGAACGGTCCAAAGGGAAGATTCCCTCTGCGGCTTTGCAAACCATTGACATTTCCGATTATCTTTCCGAGGAAATTCCATCGGAACGGAGGAAAGAAGTTTGATCGAACTGAAAGAAACGGAGGTCCGAAACGGATCGAAAACGGTTTTGCGTTGCTGTTCCGAAAAATTTCTCGGCGGGCGTGTTTACGGAATTTTTTCCGAGCGGATTGAAGACGGGGCTCGCGTATTTGCCGCCATGGCAGGTGCGGCGCCTTACAGGGGGCAGATCAAGATCAACGGATACGATGTGCGAAAGCAACCTCAAAAAGCAAGACTTTGCGTGGGGTATTTGCCTTTGGGGGCACCGCTTGACGAGATGCTGACCGTGGAAGAGATCTTGGAAACGGCAGCACGCGCAAGAGGTCTGTCCTATGAACGCACCGCAAGGCAGATGCAGGAACTTTTGGATTTGGCTTCGCTTGCGGAGATCCGGACCCGAACCGTTTCGGCTTTGAGTACGGCGGACCGTCGGCTGCTTGGGATCGCACAGGCGGCGGTCGGCGGCGGGGACGTGTTATTTTTGACCGATCCTGCGGGGGATCTGTGCAAGGAAGAAAGGGAAGAGATCTTTTTGCTGTTGGACTGTTTGAAAGTCGGCAAGACCGTGTTTGTCGTTTCCGATACGGAGACGGCTCTGCCTCCATTTTGCGAGTTGTTTTCTCTGCAAAACGGGGAACTGACGGAAGTTTCCGATCGGGAAATCCTTTCGGCTTTTTCGAAAACAGCCACTGTTTCCTCCAATCCCGAAAAACGAGTCTCGAAAAAAAAGGCGGCGCCGAAGCGGATCGGTGACTATGAGATCATCGAGGAGGATCCGAAATGTTGACTGTTTATCGCAGAGAATGGAAAAAAATGTTCGGGACGGCATTCGGTCCCGTTATGCTTGCGGTATTGTTGTTCTGCAACGGGCTCTGTGTTTCCGTGTATCTGTTGTCGGCTTCGACTTCCGTACCGACGCAAGCGCAGGATGCACTGTCGTTGCTCTGCTTGCTCCTGATCCCCGTGTTGACCGGAAAAGCATGGCCGCAAGAACGTCGCAACGGAACGGAGGCTTTTTTGTTCTCTCTTCCGATTTCCGATGCTTCCTTGGTTCTCGGAAAATATTTGGCGCTTGCGTCTATCCTCGGGATCTCGTTTTTGCCGTCTTTGCTGTCTCCGTTGTTGCTTTCCTTGTACGGAACGGTTTCGATCGGCGCCTGCTTGATCCAATGGGTGGCATTTTATTTTCTTTGTCTGTTTCTTTTGGCAATTTGCTACGGTATTTCTTTTTTGTTTCGAAATTCCGTTGTTGCGGTATGTTTGAACTTCGGCATTTTGGTACTGATCTATCTTTTTCCGCTGTTTGCACATGCGGTCGATGCTCGGTTGCTTTTTTTGGAGCCGTTTCACTTGCTGACGGGGAACAGCTACGGACGGTTGGATCTGATCGCTTTCCTTTTGTATATCGGCGGTACCGCGTTGTGCCTGATCGCAATGACGCAGATCCTTGCGGCAAGACGCAGCGGTTCGGAAACGGAGCGAAATGCATCCGGCGCGAGACGGCGTTCAAAACCTTGCTTGCTTTGCGCGGCATTGGCAATTGCGTTGGCGGCGCTGAGTGCGGTATCACCGTATGCTTCCCAAAAATTCTTTCATCCTGCGGTGGCGACCGAGGATTTGCTTTCCGTTTCTTCCGAGACGGAATCGGTTCTTGCCGATTTGGAAGGGCCGATCACGCTCCTTTACCTTTGTGAGGGCGGAATCTACGCGGCAGAGGGAGAACTGTATTCGTTTTTGCGCTCGTATGCGGAAGCTTCTTCGCAGATTCGGTTGCGTGTGGTGGATCCCAAGAGGGAAGCGGATCTGCTGTCGGAATACGAGGGGGCGTCGGAGCTTGCGGATATGAGTTTGATCGTTTCCGGAGAAAAGCGGTACCGTCTGCTTGCCAATACGGATCTTTACTATTATTGCAATTCGCAATTGGGAGAGTATCGGATCACCCCCAAGGAATATGCGTACTATTGCGCATATCTTGCCCAAAGCGACGAGAGTGAGTTGTACAGTTTTGTTTCTTCTACGGTCTCCTATTTTAACGGCGAATCCGTTGTGACCAACGCTATTCGGTATTGTTTGCAACCGAGTGAGACCGCGATCTATCTGTTTGGCTCCGCAGGTACCCTGCCGACCGATTCACAGTTGCTTTCCGAGTTGCGTTTGAACGGATACGATTGCCGGACACTGACCGACTGCACTGCGATCCCAAAGGATTGTGCGCTCCTGATCATTGACAGCCCCACCGAAGATCTCCGCACGGCGGAGACGGAAGCTTTGGCGGAGTATTTGAACCGAGGAGGAAAACTGCTGTTGACAACGGCGCTGACTTCTCTTTCCGAACTTTCCGAACTGAAAACTTTGCTTTCCGAATACGGAATGTCCGCTGCGGAAAACGGAGGCGTCGTTTGTGAAGGAGAATCGGCATATTACTACACCGATTCCGCATCATCTTCGTCATCTTCTCCGAATTTGTTTTTGGCACATATCAACGGGAAGTCCGAACTAACCGGAAACTTCAGCGGCACGGTCGTGATCGCCAACGCGCATGCCATCGCGTTGCAGCCGACGGACGGAATCTCGCATACCGAGTGGCTGTACACCTCGGATCGGGCATATGAAGCGGATCTGAACACCGGAAACAATTTGGCGGCGGAAGATGCGCGCGGCACTTTGACGGTCGGAGCCTTGGCGCAAAATCAAAACGGCGGCGGTATTTTGTGGATCTCTTCGCCGAATGTTGCATCCGCAGCTGCCGATGCCTATGCCGACGGCGGAAATTTTTCGCTCCTGCAAACCGCGATCTCCCGTTGGACGTCGCATAACGAAACAGCGATTTCCATTGCTTCCAAACGGCTTTCCTCCTCACAATTGTCTGTTACGGACGGAGCATTTTACGGATGGAGCGTGTTCTTCTGTGTGATCGTTCCTTTGGCGGTTCTGTTGCCGACTTTGGCAACGGTGGTGATCCGAAAGCGCAGATGACCGTGTTCGCACGCGGAACGGCGGTCGGATCCGAGCACTGCCACGTGATCTGCAAAAATGCGAAAGAACTTTTTAAAAAGAACCTTGAAAAAACAAAGAAACGATTGACAGACCCTTTCTTTTGGGTTATAATAAAATGGCAGACGGAGCCTTTGTTGAAACGTTGCTTTCATACAGTCGGGATCCGAATTCACGGAAAGGAAAAAATACGGTATGGTAATTACGAAACAATCCATTATCGGCGATATTTTAGACTACGAGCCCGAGACCGCGCAGTTCTTTTTTGCAATCGGCATGCATTGTCTCGGTTGTCCGGCATCTCGCGGAGAGTCGGTGGAGGATGCTTGTGCGGTTCACGGAACCGATGCCGATGAATTGATCGCACAGATCAATCGGTTTCTTGCTTCCAAAAAGTAAAAGAAGCCGTTTTGGGGCAGGTGCAAACCTGCCCTTCTGTGTTTTTGCTGCTTTTTGAGAATACGGAGGAAGGATATGTCGACAAAAATGAAGATCGAGCCGGATGCGCGGCTGAAAAGTGCGGAACCCTATTTTACGAAAGGGTGTCGAATTGCCGATATCGGGACCGATCACGCATACTTGCCGATCTATTTGGTCCAAAAAGGAATTGCATCGTATGCACTTGCCTGCGACGTCAATCAGGGACCGCTGGACCGGGCATCTGCCAATATCCGACAAGCCGGATTGGAAAACAAAATCGAAACGTTGCGTACCGACGGATTGCACGGCGTGGAACCGTATGCGCCGGATTTTATCTCGATCTTCGGTATGGGCGGAGACCTGATCATCCGGATCCTTTCGGAGGCTCCGTGGCTGCAAAATGCCCGTGTTCAACTGATCTTGCAGCCGATGACGCGCGCCGCTTCCTTGCGGCGCTGGTTATTGGAGCACGGTTTTTCCATTACGGGAGAAAGTTTATCGTTGGAAGAAAAATATTACCAAACCATTGTTGCGTGTCCCGATCCGCATGCCGTTTGCGATTATACGGAGGAGGAACTTTTGCTGGGGCGGTATAATATTGCAGAAGATCCGCCGCTGTTTCGCGGCTTTTTGGTGCACGAAACAGCCGTTTTGGAACGGATCGTACAAGGAAAAAAAAGATCCGCTTGCGGGGCGGACGGAACGTCGGAAACCGCTTTGCTGGATCAATTACG
>CAYPIV010000018.1:8759-10855 GCA_964410895.1 uncultured Ruminococcus sp.
GGGTACCATGATCTGATCGATGCTCCGGAACGCGGGATCAATCTTTTGACCGCAGGGCATTTTCATACGGAGCATTGGGTGTGCGAGCGTTTGGCAGAGTGGATCCGAGAAGCCGATCCCTCGATCGACGTTACGGTCAAAAGCAGTTTTGCTTTGCAAACATTCTGAAAAAGGAGAAAGGGTATGACCTACGTAATTTCGGACATTCACGGAAATTATCAGCGTTTTTTGAATTTGCTTTCGCAGATCCGTTTCGGAGACGAAGATATCTTATACCTGTTGGGGGACTTGGTAGACTACGGAACGGAATCAATGCAATTGATCGAGGACATCAGTGCTCGTTCCAACGTATACCCGATCGCGGGGGAACACGATTTTCTTGCGGCAAAAATGCTGACGGGGTTTGATCGGATGCTGAAAAGCGGAGCGACTCCGGATGCCGACTATATTGCACAAATGACGCAATGGGTGCAGGACGGCGGGCAACCGACTTTGGACGCGTTCCGTGCGCTGGGATCGGATGCCAAGGAAGGAATTTTGGAATATTTCGAAGAAATGTCTTTGTTTGAAGAAACGGAGATCAACGGAAAACAGTATCTTCTTGTGCATGCGGGAATTGCGGATTACCGTGCAGATACGGACCTTACGGATTACATGCCGGAGGATTTCTTTTCCGAACCGTTGGATGCTTCCTACGCGTTGATGGAGAACGTTACCGTGATCGTAGGGCACGTGCCGACCGCGACCGGGAAGATCGTGTACGGAGAAGGGAGCGTTTTCATGGATTGCGGTGCCTGTGAGGGTGGCAGTTTGGCTTGTCTCTGTTTGGAAACGGGGAAGGAATATTATGCCTGATCTGAAAAATCCGATCCCGAGGATCAAAAAGAACGACACGATCACCGTATCGATCGAAGATATGAATAATTTCGGTGCGGGTGTGGCACATTTGCAAAACGCGGACGGAAGCAGAGGGCAAACGGTATTTGTCACGGGGGCTGTGACCGGCGATATGGTAACAGCCAAGATCATTAAGGTAAATCAAAGCTACTTGGTAGCCAAAACGGAAACCGTGCTGTCCGCGTCTCCTTATCGAAGTGAGGACGCGGACTGTACGGCAAGCGGGTGCGGCGGCTGTGTTTACCGTTGCGTGCAATATTCACACGAGTTGGAGCGCAAACAAAATTACGTACGGCAAGCCTTTCGAAAAGCGGGACTTACCGATGTTTCCGTTGGCACTGTCCGCTCTGCGGGAATCGTTTGCGGATATCGCAACAAAGCGCAATTCCCGGTCCAAAACGGAAAACACGGTATGGAAAGCGGCTTTTTTGCCGCTTCCTCGCATCGGTTGGTCCCTGTTTCGCGATGTGCGCTTCAACCGCCTGTGTTTGCGGAGTTAACTGCCGCGGTTTGTCGGTTTTGCGACCGCTACGGAATCCGGGCATACGAGGAAACAAGCGGTACCGGTCTTTTGCGACATATCTATCTTCGTTGCGGAAACAGCGGGGAAGAATTGATGGTGTGTCTTGTGATTAACGGAGAGTCTTTTCCGCATGCGGAGATCTTAACGCAGGAACTGACAAGTCGATTCCCGCAGATCCGAAGCATTCTTTTGAATCTTCATACCGCAAGGACCAACGTTGTACTCGGAAGCACCTACCGATTACTTTGGGGGCGAGAATGGATCGAGGACACGTTGTGCGGTCTGCGGTTTCGTATTGCTCCGGCGGCATTTTATCAAGTCAATCATGATGCCTGCGAACTTCTGTATGGGATCGTGCGAACTTGTGCGGCTTTGACGGGAGAGGAGACCGTATTGGATCTGTACTGCGGGATCGGGACGATCGGACTCTCCGTGGCAAAATTTGTCAAACGGGTGATCGGAATTGAGATCGTGGACGAAGCGGTTCGGTGTGCAACTCAAAATGCCGTTCAAAACGGGATCCCCAACGCCGCATTTTACTGCGGAGATGCCAAAGACACCGGCAAATTGCTGTCGCAGGCGGAAGCGGCGCATGGGACACTTCGGAATGCAACCGTGATTTTGGATCCGCCGAGAAAAGGAAGCACTCCGGAACTGATCTCCTACCTTGCCGATC
>CAYPIV010000019.1:0-10604 GCA_964410895.1 uncultured Ruminococcus sp.
CCAAACTGACGATATAGACTACTGTGTCTGCATTCGTGTAGTTCGGAAGCAAGGTTGTTTTACTTAAGGAAAGGGTTTCTGTAAAAGTACCTGTAACGGTATTGGATTCGGTCGTTTTTCCGTTATAGGAAAGTGTTGCTTTATTGGTAAAAGTCGCCATATAGCATCTCCTTGTTTGTTTTGAACCTCCGTTTCACTTTTTGAGAGGTTCCGCTATCAGTTTATGCACGCTCGCAAAAGTATGTTTGTTTTTATCAGATTTTGTCGAATGAAAATTTTAAAACTTGTTAAAAGTCGCAAATAAATGAATAAATAACGAACAAAATGTATAATAAATGTAAAAATTCGGGGGGGGGTATTGCTTTGGTAACGAATTTGTGCTAAAATAAAAATGCGTTTCCAATCAGGTCAATCAAAAATTAAAAGTGAAAGAAGGACTTTAAAATGAGAACCAGAAGATTGATGACGACCGTTTCCGCAGTGCTTGCAATGCTTGCGGTGATCGGGTCCGGTTTTTCCTATTGGTTTTTTACAACCGGGCAAACGACAAGTGCAAATCAAGGAACGATCGGTAAGAATGTGACACAGTTGGTTACGGCGGGCACCATTACTCCCGCAGCCGATTTTACCGTTTCGTTTGACCAAACGGCAGCCGGACGCTCTGCAAACGGCGGCAGTGTGAATCTCGGCACGGGGGATACGACCGAGGGAATCCAGATCGTATTTTCGCAGGGCGCAACAACTACCGCAACGTACAGCGGTCCCACGTTGGATCCGACAACATCTGGCGATCCCGGATTTTCGTACACCTTTACGGTAACGGTGACCGTTTCCAAGGATCTGGCGGCTTATTTTGATATCGATTCTGCGAATTCCGCTTGGATAATAACAACGGCTACCGATGCTTCCGATAATGCGGTGATCACCTTTACCAGCACCACGTCGAAAACGTTCAATTGGACAACCGATGTTACATTGACATACAAAAGCGGAAAAGAACCGACAGATAAGGATACATTAACGACATTCCGCAACGTTGTGAATAATACTGCCAATACCATTACCGTAACATACACGGCAACCGTCGGTACGGATGGTAACTGATCGAAAAAAACTTTATCCCACCAAGTTGATCCTATCAAGGAGATATAAGATCGTCAGAGTGAACCGTTCAAATGAATACAATAAATAGACTTACGATGATGGCAAATATTGTCGGATTGATTGTAGTGATATTTGTTGCGATTGCATTTATCACTCTGACGATCTTCTATTTTGCCTCACAAAAGAAATTGATCCTTTGCGGATTGGAAGACGATGCCATTCGCAAGGACGTAAACGCAAAACTTTCCAAAACGCGAAAGCACTATCGTTCCGTCTCGGAGGCGGAGGCATATTTTGCAAAGCAAAAACGAAGGACCGTGCGCTTGCGCAAACTGATGTGGGTGCTGAGCATCGGCGTCTACGTTGCCGTGATCGGATTCATCGTCTTTTCCAACATGACTGCGGACAGCCGCCATATTTGGTTTGGAAATACTGCTATGTTGACCATTGAGACCGAGTCCATGGAAACGGCAAACGAATCGAACCGCTATTTGTTCGGCGCGGACGGTTCGGCAAATGAAAACGACCGTATTTTGCAATACACGTTTTTGACCGTATCGCGCGATCCCGCACATATCGCGTCCATCCGCGAAGGGGACATCGTTGCGTTCTCCATGCACGCGGCGGACGGTGCTTCCGAGATGACTGTGGTACATCGTTTGATCGCCATTGAGCAAGGGGACAACGGAGAACCGCTGTACACGTTCCGCGGCGATGCCAATGCGCTTTCTTTCCCGGAGGAAATCCGTGTTTCCGGGGATCGGATCGTTGGGGTGTTCACTTGTTCGGAATACCGAGGATATCAAAATTTGTTGCTTGGGCATTTTGTGTCGTATTTGCGGTCTCCCACGGGAATGACCATGGCAACCATTGCTTTGTTGTTGATCTTGATCTATATGTTGTTGGCAGACCGTTTTGACCGTGTTTACGAAAAAAAGTACGCCGAGTTAAAGCGGCACCAATTGGAACGGATGTTAAAGCCGCAACCAAGCAGAGCTCCGGGACGGGTGTTTCCTGCCCTCACATCAAAAGAGGGAAAGGTTCCCGTCACGGTTCGGGCACGGGCAAAACGGGAACCGACCGTGTGTGCGGAACAACAGGATTGGCTCATCCCGTTGGGAGTGGGAATGTTGATCGGAGCCGCAGGCGCGCTTTCCGTACATCAATACCGCAAAAAGCGAAAGGACTGCGAATGCCCGTTTGCGGCATTGACCGGTTCCGATAAAAAATAACGTTGCCCGTTTTTGCGGGAATGACCGAAAAAAACGAAAAGGAGGAGGACGGATCATGCGGTTTCGCAAAGGGATTCTGGTTTTGTCTTGCCTCCTTTTTTCGTGCTGTTTGATCGTCGGGAGCGGTTTTTCTCTGTTTTATTTCGGGGGGACCCAACAGGGACAGGATAACGTGTCCGTATCCGTGGCGGCGGAAGCGGATTTCGGAACGGTTCGCATTTACGGGGAGCCCAATCAGACGGCATATCAAATCTTTTTGGACGCTTCTTCCGTATACCTGTTTCGCAGTGATAATCCGACGGTGGATGCATCGTTTCGTGTGCAGTGCGATTTTTCCGATTTCGTTTCGATCCCGGAAGGGTATACGTTGGCGCTTGTCTGTGATATCACGCTCTCGGATTCGAATCGCGGTGTGCGTCTCGGCACGGTCGGTGACACTGCGGAGACTTATGTATATTCCGATTCCGTCTTGGATTATTTTGCTCCGACATACGCGACCATGGGGAAAAAGCAAGCCGATTTCACGGTGCTGTCCGGTGACAAAACGTCTCAAACAATCACCTATCGGTGCATTTTGGCGGATCCTGTGTGCGCAGATGTCGGAACGGTACCGTCGGTTACCACCGAAGCGTTTCAATTGATCTTCGGTTATCGCAATTACGAGTTGCAGGACGGAAACAACACCTATCGCGGTAGCATGGCTCCGGGAAGCCAATATACCTCGGCGCAAGGGTTTGAATCGATCATGGGGGCGGCGCAAACAGCGGCATCCGATGCGAATATTTGTGTGGTCTTTCGTTTGATCTTGCAAAAGGAGGTGTAATTGCGTGAAACGGATCCTAACGTTAGCACTTCTGTTTTCTTTGCTTTTGACACCGCTTGCCGTCGGCGTCGGATATTCCTTGTTTGCCTATTCCGGGCAACAAGATCATGCGGAAGTTGCCGCAAAAGTTTCCTCGGCGAATACGCTCCTCAATGAAAATGAAAAAACGGAGTATTACCGCGTTTATTTCTTTGCGTCGCCCTATTACGCAACCGGTGCGGAGATCAACGGTACGACCGTGACCGACCCGTTGGAGATCGCAAATTCCGAAGCCAATCCGTATAATTCCGATGAAGAATATTTCCTGATCGGTTCGGATGGGATCCCGGAACATTTTTCCAACGTGGAGCTTTCCGCCGGAAACTACTGTTATGCTACCTATAAAAATCGAAATACGGAGATCGCGATCGGAAGTGCGGGGGCGTTCGATCTGTTTTCCAAAAAGGATTATACGGGATATATTCGCGCAAATCCCGATCTCGGGATTTCCGAAAATACCAGCACTTATGTTTCCCTGACCGTACAGGGAAATATCGGCATGGAACAGTTGAACGGGATCATTGCATCCAGCGAATTTCGGGACCAATATGGGTTCGGACCGGAATTTATCGGTTGGACCTATGATCAAAGTGCGGCATCCGAACGGATCCTGTTTTCGAACGGCGAGCGGTACACAACGGCAAATTCTCATTATTTGGGCGATTCCGCCGGCAATCGGATATCGGGCACCGCGTATCTGCTTGGGAACTACGGATTTCAAGGCGAGATCGAGCAGGTGTCCTCCACAACGTCTCTAAAAGCCATTGACGACACCACCGAGGACGGTTCGTTGGCAGGGGATCACGTGATCTATCTGTATCCGGTATTTTTGGCAAAAAATTACAGCAAACCGACCAGCGTGGGAGGAAAGTATACCCCCATTCTGAAGTTTCGCGTCAATGCGGATGCATCCGAGCAAGAAGGTTTGGGACATCGGTACGAGTATCAGCAGACCGCGGAGATCGATTATTCGGTCGACCGATATACGGTCGGTTTGTTTCAACGCACACTGAACACCGACAAGACCAATGTCAATTACTATATCCACAACTTTTATCTCGACAGCGGGGCTTCCGTTCAGTTGGATATTTGTTCGGTTGATAGCAGAGGTTGGGGAAATGCGTGGTCGTCGATCCTGACCGATGACACGATCAAGGGTTTCCAATTGCCGCAGGGATACTATAATATTGACATTACCTTTGTTTACGGGTTCGGAACTTCCACACCCGCGGATACCGATTTGAGCAAATTGAAGCAGATCTATGAGGACAGCGATCGCTATACGTTCCTGTATACTTCGCAAGACGCCAACGGCGGCAGCAAAGGTACGGTGCAATATCCGGTAGATCAAACAAGCGGTTCCATGACCGCATACTATGTGATCGGGTTTCAGCGTGTGGAGGAGTTTCGTTTGGTCGGAGACGATCTGAACCATTCTCTGAGCAATTATACCGCCGACGGATATAAAACGCTGTACAGTGTTACGCAATTGGGAGATCGGGTACAATATTTGGTGGACCGTGTGTATTTGTCCGCAGGGAATCGGATCTCCGTGCTGATCGCATCCGAGGACGGGAAAAGCGGGGCGGATCTTTCGTATACGTTCGCATCGTTTGAACAAACCGTACTGACCGATATCAACGGTACCTATCGGACAAACTACTGCGCGCTCGGTCAATCGGCAACCGATGGCGCATCGATTTTTTTGAAAAACGGTCAGCTCACCGTCGGTCGGTCGGGCAGCTACACGTTCATTTTCAACGTTTCCTATCAAAACGGAAAGCCGAGCAGCATTTCCGTGGCGTATCAGGAGAACGACAGTCAATATTCTTTGATCGTTTTGAACGGCAAACCGAGCAATCGGTATTTTACCCATGCTCCCGATTTCGATCGAAATATTGTCGCTCGCTGTAATGCGCCGATGCGATCTTTCCTGAACATCGACTCCGGTTTAAGCACCGGTCCCGCACTGCCGGAAACAACGGCGGATGTGTCCGATATCGAAACATTGTTTTCGTATTATTCCGGCAAAAAGATGATCGATACCGCAACCGGTGAGGTCCTTTCTTATGAACTGTTCCAAAACGGTACCTTTTGTCTCAATCGGGATTACGTTGTCTATTTCGAATAGCTTTTTTGCAAACCGCTTGTCACCCGCAAGGTCCGAAAGAAACGGAGAGGTCTCCGACGGATCTTGCGGGTGATTTTCTCTGTTTTCAAAAATATGAAAAATTTGCGCAAAAGTGTTGAATAATTGTCATTTTTTACGCTTGGAAACAAAAAGGATTGACAAAAGCACATAAAAATGGTATAAAGATATCAATAAATTATTTTGCCGATCACAGTGGCACGGGGAGATCCTTTGCTGCCGATGAGGAAAGGTTAAGAGCCATGAATTTAGAATATCAGCATTTACTTGAGTATCTGATTCAACACTTGCCGGACAGAATGTACGCTCCGATCGGAGAACCGTCTTGGAGCGGATTTTTCACCAAGGAACGGCTTTCCTTGGCGGATGCAAAAAAGCACACGCGTCAGCCTTTGCCGAGCGGCTTGCAGTGGGGTACCCGCTGGGAGTACGGTTGGTTTTTTGCGACAGTCGAGCTTCCGGACGATTGTATCGGAAAAGAAGTTTTGCTGGAAGCCAAACAGGCGGAAAGCACGGTGTTTGTCAATGATCGGGTCGTTGGGGCATTCGACAAAGAACACACGCATATCTCTTTGACCCCCTGCGCCGTTGGCGGAGAGCGTTTTGACATTGCCATGGAGGTTTATGCAGGGCACTTTTACGGGGATGACCGCTTTATGGAGCGGGATAAGATCACGTTGGTATTGCCGGAGCGGGAAGGGCAACCCGAATCTTCGGATCGGTTGCAACGAACGGTTCGAAACGGCACGTTCGGCATCTTTCATCGTGAGATCTTTCACCTTTGGATGGATCTGCAGACTCTTTACGATTTGTATCGTATCTTGCCTGCACAGTCGTTGCGACACGCAAATTTGGAGAGCGCTTTGTGCCGTGCATGCGATGCATTGGACCCGGAAGAGCCGCTTGCGACGTTTTTGCAATCCTGCAATCGGATCCATGCCGCATTGCAGAAGGAATTGAATTGCAAAAACGGTTCTACCGCACCGTTGATGTACGCGATCGGACATTCCCATTTGGATCTGGAGTGGCTGTGGACCGATGCGGAGACCAGACGAAAGATCGCAAGAACGGTCGGGAATCAATTGCAATTGGCAAAAGAATACCCCGAATATCGCTACGTGCAAAGCCAACCGTGGCTGATAGAAGTGCTGAAAAACGATTATCCGGAGTTATATTCAGAATTCAGGGAAGCCGTAAAGCAAGGGATCGTTACCGTTGAAGGGGGCACATGGGTAGAACCGGATGTGAATCTTCCCTCCGGGGAAAGCCTGATCCGTCAGTTCCTGTACGGAAAGCGGTATTTGCGGGAAGAATTCGATCGGGAAAGCGAGATCTTTTGGTTACCGGACAGCTTCGGCATGTCCGCATCGCTCCCGCAGATCATGAAAGGGTGCGGGATCCGCTATTTTATGAATGCCAAGATTCGTTGGCAATACAACGGTGGGGAAGAATATCCGCACAGCACTTTTTGGTGGCGCGGGATCGACGGGACCGAGGTATTAACGCACTTGACGGCGGGATACGCGGATCAATTGCTCCCTTCCTTCGTAAAAGAGCGTTGGGAATTGAACACCGAAATGGCAGATGTTCCGATCGGCATGATCATGTACGGGCACGGGGACGGCGGCGGAGGTGCTACGCGGATCCATTTGGAGCATCTGCGTCGGGAAGCGGATCTGGAAGGTATGCCGAAACTTGTCAGTGCTTCTCCGAATGCTTTCTTTCAATCGTTGGAGCGGGACTGTACAGTCAAACATACATATGAGGGAGAGCTGTATTACACTGCCCATCGCGGTGCCTATACCACGCAGGCTGCCATTAAAAAATGGAATCGCCGCAGTGAATTTGCTTTGCGCGAGGCAGAATTTTGGTCGGCATTGACCGGTACCGACGATCGGAGAGCGGTTGCTCCGCTTTGGAAGCGGTTGCTGTTCAATCAATTCCATGATATTCTGCCGGGAACTTCCATTCCGGAAGTGTGTGACACGTGCGTTCGGGAAATGCAACAAGTGGTTAACGGTTCCGGTGAGATCACGGATCGGGCATTGCGTACCTGCATGTCGGAAGATTCGGCGGCACTGACCGTTTTCAATTCGCTCTCATGGGATCGCACCGTCTATATCCCGTTGCCGAAGGGAGCTACCTCGTTGGAAGGATGTCGGACACAACAGATCGGCGAAACCGTTTTAGCAGAGGTTTCGGTCCCCGCATGCGGGTGCAGATCTTATCGGTTGGGCAAGGCGCCTGCAGCTGCTTCCCAATCGGGAGAAACACTGGTTTTGGAAAACCGCTTTTTGCGCGCGGAATTCAATGCCGACGGCGAATTGATCCGCTTGACCGATCGGGTCGGCGGTACGGAATGCTTGCAATCGGTCTCCAACGTATTTCGAATGTATCGCGATATGAGCGGAAAGTTCGATGCGTGGGATATTGACGGCATTTATCCGAATATGGAAGTGGCTTTGGAAAAAGAAGCAACGGTAACGGAGACGTATTTCGGTCCGTTGGAGCAGTGCATCGTGATCCGCAAGCACCTGCACGCTTCGCAAATGACACAGCGGGTGATCCTGCGGGAGGACAGTCGGTATTTGCTGTTTGAGACCGAGGTGGATTGGAATGAGACCCATAAGTTGCTCAAGGTGGACTTCCATACGAATCTTCACACCGACACGCTTTATTCGGAAGTGCAGTTCGGTGCGGTGAAGCGTCCCAATCACCAAAGTATGCCGCACGATGCGGATCGTTTTGAAGTATGTCAGCATAAATGGTCTGCTTTCTGCGAGGCAAAGCGCGGGTTGGCTTTGCTGAATGACAGCAAATACGGAATTTCCGCCAACGGCGGTACCATGAGTTTAACGTTGTTGCGTTCTACCATGAACCCGGCACCGTATGCGGATCGCGGCACGCAAACGTTTTCTTACGCGCTGATGCCGTTCGCTTCCTCGTTTGCCGAGAGCTATGTGGTTCAATGCGGGTATGAATTGAACAGCCCTGTCGCGATTCAAAGCGGTTATGCGGAAGAAAAAACTTGGCTGTCCGTTTCCGCTCCCAATATCGTGATCGATACCGTAAAATGCGCCGAGGACGGAAGCGGGGATCTGATCGTCCGCATGTATGAATGCGTCAATACCGCAACGCAATGTACTTTGCAACCGCACTTTGCCGTGCAAGAGGCATTCCTTACCGATCTGTTGGAGGAAAATGCAACTTCCGTGCCTGTGGATCCAAACGGCGTTTCTCTTTCGTTCCGCGGATTTGAAGTAAAAACCGTTCGCTTGAAACGGTAACGGTCGGCGCGGAACAAAATCAACGAAAATCCAATCAAAATTTACAATAAAGGAGATCGATCAAATGAAACGAATTTTATTTCAAGGGGATTCCATTACGGACATGGGTCGATCCAGAGAAAACGATGCCTCTTTGGGAATCGGGTATCCTACGTTAGTCAGCGCGGCGCTGGGGTGCGATCATCCGGGAGAATACACGTTTTTAAACCGCGGTATCAGCGGAAATCGCGTTGTGGATTTGTACGCGAGAATGAAGCGCGATATCATCAATCTGCAACCCGACGTGATGAGCATTTTGATCGGTATCAACGATGTTTGGCATGAGATCGAAGATTCACCGAACGGTGTCGATGCCGAAAAATACGGAAAGGTATACTCCATGCTCATCGAAGAATTGCAAGCTGCTCTTCCGAATTTGAAAATAATGATTTTGGAGCCGTTTGTACTGAAAGCCGATGCCACCGAGCCGCATTGGGATTACTTTAAAACGGAAACTTTGAAGCGTGCCGAGCAAGCAAAACAAATTGCGGAGCGGTACGGTTTGAAGTTTGTTCCTTTGCAGGACAAAATGGATGCGGCGGAAAAGAAGGCGCCTGCTGCCCATTGGCTTTGGGATGGTGTACATCCCACTGCGGCAGGCCATGAGATCATCAAACGCGAGTGGATCCGTGCATTTCGGGAACTGTAATAGAAGTTGACCTGCAATTTTACCATTGAGAAAGAGAGTACTACATGGAAAACGAAAAAATCTTTTTAATTACGGAATATGGAGCGGTTGCCGACGGTGATTGCGTACAGACCGAAGCCATTCAAAAGGCAATCGACGCTTGCTTCTTGAGCGGCGGTGGTAGAATTGTGGTTCCGCAGGGAACTTATTTGACCGGCGGGATACGGTTGCGTTCCAATTGTACGTTGTACTTGCAATCGGGAGCGGTGCTGAAAGGAACCCGCGATCCGGAGGATTACTTTGGGTATTTGAATGATACGGTCGAGCCTTTGCAGGAGCAGGAAGTTACGGATATGCTTTGGCGCAGAACCGAGTTGGATGAGGTAAAGGACTATCGCTTTATGCGCGTGCCGGGCAGCCGCTGGAATAACGGGTTGGTGCGTGCCATCAATGCAAACAATATCGCCATTATCGGAGAAAAAGATTCCTTTTTTGACGGTAGCGATTGTTTTGACGCATTGGGCGAAGAAGGATACCGCGGACCGCATGCCATTCATTTGTTCCGTTGCCGCAATGTCCATTTGGAAGGATATTCCGTTCGCGACAGCGCCAATTGGGCTCATGCTGTTTTCTTTACGGATAATCTGTCGGTCAATCGGGTTTCCGCTTATGCGGGACATGACGGTATTCATATTACACGGTGCAAAAATGTCGAAATTCGGGATTGTTCTTTCTATACCGGAGACGACTGCGTGGCGGGATTCGGTAATCTCAATGTCCATGTTATCGGTTGTACTTTGAATTCCGCATGCAGTGCGTTTCGTTTCGGCGGCACCAATGCGGTGTTCGAGCGGTGCCATATGTACGGTCCCTGTAAGTATTTGTTCCGCGGAAGTCTTACCATGGAGGAAAAGAAAAACGGCATCAAGCCGGAACTTGCAGGACACCGCAACAACATGCTCAGCGCCTTTACCTATTACGGAGACGAATCCTTTGATATCCCTTTTACTCCCGGGAACATTGTGGTTGTCGATTGTATGGTCGAGGGAGCTGACAAGTTGATTCATTACAATTATTCCGGAAGCGAGATTTGGCAGTTGAACCGCCCGTTGGATTCGATTACATTTGAACGTGTGACGGTGAAGGATGTGTTAATGCCTTCCGTTTTGTACGGCGATGCCTCGGAAAAGGTTACGCTTTCCATGAAACATTGCAAAATTACGGCGCGGGAAGGCTATGAGCAAATCGAGTTCATGGATATGGCAAATTTCAAATGCGCAACGTTTGAAAATGTGGAACTTTG
>CAYPIV010000020.1:0-4480 GCA_964410895.1 uncultured Ruminococcus sp.
GATTTCCGTTTGGCTACCCCTCAAAGTAAATTTTCTTTGAAAATTTCACGGTATAGGCAATATAAACGGTGGACCGGGAGTCCGACCACGTTAAAATAATCCCCCTCGATCCCGCGGATCAAACAGGAAGCTTCTCCTTGAATGGCGTAGGCTCCCGCTTTGTCATACGGATGGGTCCGCTCCAAATACCGCCGAATCGTATCCTCATCCAACGGTTCAAAGGTCACCTTGGTGATCTCATGTCCGACTCCGACTCGGTCCTCGTTCAAAAGACAAATGCCGCTGACCACCTCGTGCGTGCGCCCCGACAAAAGGTGCAGCATGCGGTGCGCATCCGCCACGTCCCGCGGCTTGCCGAGGATCTCTCCCTGCACCGAAACCACGGTATCCGAAGCAAGGATCACCGTTTGACGAAGATCGGCACCTTCGGAGCGCAGCAATGCACGCACGGCTTCTCCTTTGCGCCGAGAAAGCTCCTCGACCAACAAACATGGCTCCGTTTGCGTACTGTTTTCATCGGTTTCGGCTGTTTTCACCGTAAACGGAATTCCGAGATTTTGCAAAATTTCCCGCCGACGCGGAGATTTGGATGCTAAAATAAAATTCATGATCATACCTTTCTTTCTGGAAAAAGATCCGAAAAAACAAACAAATTTCGCCGTTTCTCTGCGAGAACAGCGCTTTTTGAAACGGCAAAATGCACAAAAATCAAAAAAGCGCATTGACAACGGCGGGAATCTGTGATAAAATGAGAACGTGATAAACGGTTTGATATTCGGATCCGTCGTTGCTTTGAACAGAGGTGTTGTTTCAAAATCAAGTGCCGTTGCACAGGAGGAAGCATGAAAGCATTTTGTAAAATTGCAAATACCGTGCTGGATTGGGCGATCTTTTCATTGGGAGGAGACGGCGCCTTGCGCCAATCCATGGTAGCGGAAGGTGTTTTGGATCTCAGCGGAGAAGGACGAGATGCATACGGACATTGATACGGTCCATAAAGCAATAAGATCGGGGAGAGTTTGATAAGCTCTCCCCTGCTTTTTTATTTTCGGGCATCGCGTTCCGATCGCGGTCTTTTGCAAAATCGGCGGGCGAATCGCTTTTAAGAGCGATCCTGTTTCTGTGCGATCGCTTTTTTGGCAGTTGCCGCAATGTTTTCCGCAGTCAGACCGTATGCTTCCAACAAAGCGGGAACCGTTCCGGAATGCCCGTAAGTATCATTGATCCCCACGCGAAGGACCGGAACCGGATACGACTGTGCAACCGACTCGGTCACGGCAGATCCCAAACCGCCGATGATATTATGTTCCTCCGCCGTCACAATCGCGCCGGTCTCTCTTGCGGCACGTTCCAAGATCTCACCGTCGATCGGCTTGATCGTATGAATATTGACCACCCTTGCGGAAATGCCTTCCGCCGCCAAGAGTTCTTTTGCTTCCAAAGCGAGGCTTACGGTAAGACCGGTGGCAACCAAGGTAACGTCCGTGCCCTCCGCAAGCAATACCCCTTTTCCGAGTTCAAACCGATATTCCGGTCTGTCATTGATCACGGGAACGGCATATCTGCCAAATCTGAGATAAAACGGTCCGTCGGTGGTCAAAGCGGCTTGCAATGCCGCCCGCGCTTCCACCGCATCGGACGGATTGACCACGGTCATTCCCGGAATGGTACGCATCAAAGCCAAATCCTCGTTGCATTGATGCGTAGCACCGTCCTCGCCGACGGTAATGCCCGCATGCGTAGCACCGATCTTAACGTTCAAATGCGGATATCCGATCGAATTGCGGACCTGCTCGAACGCTCTTCCCGCCGCAAACATTGCAAATGTCGAGGCGAATACCGTTTTTCCCGTTGTTGCGATCCCCGCAGCAACGCTCATCATATTTCCTTCCGCAATTCCGCAATCGAAAAAGCGTTCCGGATACGCTTTTTTAAACTTAACGGTTTTGGTTGCCTCCGCCAGATCGGCATCCAAGACCACAAAATCATACTGCTCCGCCAATTCGCAAAGAGCTGTTCCGTAACTTTCACGCGTTGCAATTTTTTCTGCCATGTTGCTCTCCCCTTTCCGTCAAGCCAATTCCGACATTGCCTGCTGATACTGCTCATCGTTCGGAGCCGCACCATGCCAATTAACCTTGTTTTCCATAAACGAAACACCTTTTCCCTTTACGGTTTTTGCGATGATCGCCGTCGGTTTTCCTTTTACGGTTTTCGCTTCGGCAAAAGCCGCTTCGATCTGCCGAAAATCATGGCCGTCCACGGAGATCACATGAAAACCGAACGCTTCCAACTTTCGGTCATGCGGGGTCGGATCCATCACTTCCGCAACGGGACCGTCGATCTGCAATCCGTTCCAGTCAACGATCAGACAAAAATTGTCCAAACGGTAGTGAGAAGCGAACATACACGCCTCCCAAACCTGTCCTTCTTCGCTTTCACCGTCCCCGATAACCGTGTAGACCCGGTAGTTTTTCCGGTCCAACTTTCCGGCAAGCGCCATACCGGCAGCCGAACTGATCCCCAGCCCCAACGAGCCTGCCGACATATCCACACCGGGAGTCAGCGTCATATCGGGATGTCCCTGCAAACGGGAACCGAATTTACGCAACGTGGTCAATTCTTCCACGGGAAAATATCCTCTGTTTGCCAAAGCGGCATACAACGCAGGCGCACAGTGCCCCTTGGAAAGGACAAAACGATCTCGATCTTCCCATGTCGGATTGTTCGGATCAATGCGCAATTCTTCAAAATAGAGATAAGCCAAAAGATCTGCGATCGACAGGGATCCTCCCGGATGCCCCGACCGTGCCGCATGTGTACCCTCGATCACTCCGCGACGTATTTTTTTTGCCGCATCGCAAAGCCGCTGTTGATTTGCCTGATCCATAATTTCCTCCGGAATCCAAAATATTTTCGTACCCTTTTCTTTATTATACAGTACCGCTTTTCAAAAGTCAAGATAAAAATTCTCCGAGATCGGAGGAACACGCGTAGGTCCGAGCGCTTGAAGATCTGCGCCCTGTCCGCAAGCGATACGAGGCCTTTCAAGCACGCTCAAACCGTTTCGTTTTGAAATCAAAAAACAAAAGCGAACGGTCCGACCGAGCATACGTTTGCGAATGGTTATTTCGCGTTGCCGATCTCTGTTTTCGGTCCCGATTTTCCGATCAAACAGCTTGACTTTTTCCGCACCGTATGCTAAACTAATACTGTAAAACGATGCAACTGACGGAGAAGATCTATGGAACAAAAACGGTTTGCAAAAAATGACAGCGGATTTCTTTGCGCACACTGCGGAAAAGAGGTCCACCCGCTGGGATTCACTTCCCGAAACCACTGCCCGTTCTGCCTTTGGTCCCTGCATGTGGACGTTCATCCGGGCGATCGCGCAAACACGTGCGGCGGCATGATGGAACCCATCCGCACGGAGCCGGATCCGAAAAAGGGATTCGTGATCCTGCATCAATGCACCAAATGCGGAGAGATCCACCGCAATCGTGCCGCTCATGAAGCAAAAGATCAGCCGGATGATCTTCGTCTGTTGATCCGCTTAACGGCGGGAAAATGATCAAGCGGTTCGGCGCCGTCCCGCCGTGCGAGCATGCGCCGAGCGGATAGCCAACGGTGTCAACTACCGAAAAGAAACTTTAAGGAGACTGTTATGATTTATCTGTTTTTGGCAAACGGATTTGAAGAGATCGAAGCACTTTGCCCATTGGACCTTTTGCGCCGCGCGGGATACTCCGTGACAACGGTCGGCGTGGGCGGTGAGCAGATCATGGGAGCACACGGGATCTCCGTTCACGCGGACATTCCGGAAGAACTGTACCGTGACAGTCATCCGGAAATGATCATTCTGCCGGGCGGCATGCCGGGAGCTTCCAATTTGGATCAAAGTCGGACCGTAGACGCAGCATTGCGGACCGCCGCAAACAACAATGCCTACCTTGCCGCAATTTGCGCGGCTCCCATGATCCTCGGGAAACGCGGATATTTAGATCAAAAACGCGCGGTATGTTATCCGGGATTCGAATCCTTTTTGCAAGGTGCGGTCCTTTCCGACCTCCGTGTCGTCCGTGATGGGAAGATCATTACCGCCGCAGGGATGGGAGTGGCTTTGGAATTCGGACTGACTTTGGTGGAGGTCCTGTCGGACAAGCCGACTGCCGATGCCTTGCGGAAAAGCATTTTAGCGGATTGATATGACGGATAAGAACAAATTACGCACAACCTTAAAGCAACAGCGCAACCGGATCCCGCCGGAGAAGAAAAAGCAGTTGGACCGCGCCATCGTCGAAAAGATCCTGCATTCGCCCCTGTTTCGAAATGCGACTGCCGTTTTTCTGTATGCCCCCATACGGGGAGAGATCAACCTGCTCCCGCTGGCACGTGCGGCGCAAGCGCGCGGAAAACGCGTTGCCTTTCCGCGGTGCGATCCCGAAACCGAGCAAATGCAGTTTTTTGAATTGCTTCCGAA
>CAYPIV010000020.1:4580-10434 GCA_964410895.1 uncultured Ruminococcus sp.
TTCCGCGGTGCGATCCCGAAACCGAGCAAATGCAGTTTTTTGAATTGCTTCCGAATCAAAAACTGACGGTCGGAGCATACGGAATTCCGGAACCCCACAAAGATGCTCCGCTTTGTTTGGCAGACCGTCATACGCTTTGTATTCTGCCTGCTCTTGCATGCGATGCCGACGGATACCGTCTCGGATACGGAAAAGGCTATTACGATAAGTATCTTTCCGACTTTCCCGGGACCACACTTTGCGCCGTGTATCGATCTTTTTTGCTACCGTCTCTGCCGAGAGAACCGCATGATATTCCCGCGCAGTATCTTTGCACCGAGAAAGGAACGGTTCCGACAAAGCCGCTTGAACGTGCCGGTGCCAACGGTCCCGACCGAGATCCCGACGGAGTTTCGACAGCCGAACCGACCGCCGGCGGCTCCCGAAAAGCGAGAGTCTCCATACAGCAAGAGCACCGTCGAACGTTCACTTGGTCGGAACTATCGGAACTTTTGCACGCACTTTCGAAAAAAGCCCGTCTGTTTCTCCGAACCGGCGGCGATTCCGCCAAACAAAAAGCGTTTCATTCCGTTAAAACGACCGACCATATCCCGTTGCTTTTGATTTTGACCGTGTTCGAATTGCTGTTACTGTCCCGATTGACCGAACCGTTGTTTACCCGTGAAAACGAACTTGCCGGGATCGTGATCCTGCAAATATTGATCTTTGTTCTTCCGGCACTTCTGTACTGTAAACTGCGCGGCGATTCTTTTTCCGAACGGATCCGTTTTTGCCGATTGGAACCGAGCAAAATCCCATTGCTTTGTTGTGCGCTGATCGCAATGATCTGCGGCGGTCTGCTGATGAGCATTCTCACCGGAGGGATCGCTTCCCTAAGCGGCAATTTCACACTGTACACGATATTTGTCGCAAAAACCGGAAATACCGCAAGCAGTCATATCACCCTCCTTTTGGCATATGCCGTGCTTCCCGCCTTTTCGGAAGAATTGGTATTTCGCTCCGTTCTCTGCGCGGAATACGAGAAACACGGAGTTCCCGTTGCCGTTGCCGTCAGTGCGCTGTTTTTTGCGATGCTGCATTTTTCCTTTCCGAATTTTTTGACCTACCTTTTGCTGGGAACGATCCTTGCGTCGGTCCTGTATATCACACGCTCCTTTTGGTCGGCGTTTTTGTTGCATCTGCTGTACAATGTGTTCTGTCTGTACGGACAACCGTATCTCTCCGCTTTTTACGTCACGGCGGGAAGCAACGATATTTTTATCTTTTGCATTACCGTGCTGTTTCTGCTTGCCTCCGCCGTCGGTGCGGGTCAAGCAAGGAACATTTACCACGCGTATGCAAATAAAAACCTGAGCTCCGATTATACGGTCCCCTTGCCTTGGAAAGCATTTCCGAAAACATTTTTCCACGCGCTGTTTTCTCCCGTTACTGCGGTTTGCATTCTTCTTTGGCTGATCTTTTCGATCCTGAATCTGTAAAAAAGCGATTTCTTATGAAAACCGGAAAGGATAATTTATGAGCAATTTGCGCCAACTTTCTCTCCTGAAACACAAAGAATGGTGCGGAAAGATCGAAGTGACTTCCCGCGTTCCGATCCACACCAAAGAAGATCTTGCACTCGCCTATACCCCCGGGGTGGCGGAACCGTGTTTGGAGATTCAACGGTGTCCGGAATCTTCTTTTTCCTTAACGCGACGTTCCAATTTGGTGGCAGTCGTTACCGACGGAAGCGCCGTGTTGGGGTTGGGTAATATCGGTCCCGAAGCGGGGATGCCCGTAATGGAAGGAAAATGCGCTCTGTTTAAAGAATTTGCCGATATTGATGCGTTCCCGCTTTGCATCCGCACGCAGGATGTGGACGAAATCGTTCGGACCGTTTATCTTTTGAGCGGAAGTTTCGGTGGGATCAACTTAGAGGACATTTCCGCTCCGCGTTGTTTTGAGATCGAACGCAGATTAAACGAGATCTGCGAGATCCCCGTTTTTCACGATGATCAACACGGTACGGCAGTGGTCGTTGCCGCGGCGCTGATCAACGCGTTGAAAGTGGTCGGCAAAGACCTTTCAACGGTCCGCGTAGTCATCAGCGGAGCGGGTGCCGCCGGATGTGCGATCGGGCATCACCTGTTACGGCTCGGTATTTCGGATCTTACCATGGTAGACCGCTTCGGCATTTTGAACCGAAACGAAGATTACAACAATCCCGCACACCGTGAGCTGGCATTGTTGACCAATCCCCGTGCCTTGTCCGGAACCCTTTCGGATGCTCTGCAAGGCGCCGACGTTTTTATCGGAGTTTCCGCACCGAACACGGTGACAGCGGAAATGATCCGTTCCATGGCACCCGATGCCATTGTATTTCCCATGGCAAATCCGACTCCGGAGATCGATCCGGGATCCGCTTTGCGGGCAGGGGCAAGGATCGTCGGTACCGGTCGGTCCGACTATCCCAATCAGATCAATAACGTGTTGGCATTTCCCGGCATTTTCCGCGGTGCGCTGGATTGTCGCGCCGACCGAATTACCGAAGAAATGAAGCTTGCCGCTTCCTACGCTTTGGCAGCTTTGATCCCCGAAGAGGAATTGAACGAAGAACATATCATCGTCTCTCCCTTGGATCCGAAAGTTGCTCCCGCCGTTGCGAAAGCGGTCATCTCGGCATATCAAAACGAACAAAAGAACGCCGCTACCGTTTGATAAAACGATTTTTTCTCAGTAAACGGATTTATTGCATTCTTCCAACACGGAAAGGAGGGTTCCCTTTTCATGTCGAACGACCGGATCACGCATCTCTCGCCGGTAACCGTATTGCCCGGCGTCGGAAAGGTTCGCGCAGACGCTTACGCACGTTTGGGAATTCAAACTTTGGGAGATCTGCTCCTGCATTATCCGCGTGCATATGAGGATCGCAGCAACGTATATCCGCTGAAAGAAGCACCGACCGACAAAAAATGCTCGGTTCTGTTAACCGTTGGGACCGAACCGAAATGTGTCCGCCTGCGCTCGCACAAATCTTTTTTAAAATTTCGTGCTTTCGATGAAAGCGGCAGCTGTGAGATCACCTATTTCAATCAAGAGTATTTGAAACCGCAATTTCCGGTCGGTTCCGTTTTTCGTTTTTACGGAAAGGTGGAGCGTCAGGGAAATCGGTATTCCATGGCTGCACCGGTTGCGGAAGCATCCTGCGCGGGGATCGATCTGCCGCCGTTGCATGCGATCTACCGATCGACCGAGGGATTATCTCAAAAGCAGATTGCAAAGGATGTCGATTCCGCGCTCGCCCTGCTTGCAAACGAAAGAGACGATCCGATTCCTCTGCAACTGCGCCAAAAGCACGGATTATGTACCCTTGCTTATGCCGAAAGGAACATTCACGATCCGGCTTCCGTGGAAGCGCTCGCCATTGCGCGGAAACGATTGGTGTACGAGGAATTTTTTCTGTTTTCCTTGGCTACCGTACGAGCTAAAAAAATGATGCAGACGCACTCGGCACCAAGCTGCCCGCAAGAGGATCTTTCCCCCCTGCTTTCTCTGCTGCCCTACCGCCTGACCGGTGCGCAAATGCGCGCCGTTACGGAAATTTGCAAAGATATGAAAAAACCGATCCCCATGAGTCGGATTTTAGTCGGCGATGTGGGATCCGGAAAAACCGTTTGTGCCGTAGCCGCCATGTACTTGGCGATCAAAAACGGGAGACAGGCGGTCTTAATGGCGCCGACGGAGATCCTTGCACGTCAGCATTACAACGAGATCTCACCGCTTTTCGCAAAACTCGGAATTTCCTGTGCCCTGTTGATCGGCGCCACCCCGGCTGCCGAAAAGCGGCGGATCAAAGCCGCCTTGATCGCATCCGACGCCGAACGTTTGCAAGCGGTCATCGGCACGCACGCGCTCCTTTCGGACGATGTCGCCCTGTCCGTTCCCGGGTTGATCGTTACCGACGAGCAGCATCGATTCGGTGCCAAACAAAGGGCCAAACTTTCCGCAAAAAGTTTACACGCACATCAATTGGTAATGAGTGCAACCCCCATTCCGCGCTCGCTTGCGCTGGTCTTATACGGTGATTTGGACATTTCCCGAATCGATGAGATGCCGCCGGGACGACAACCGGTCGATACATTCGTGATCGACGAATCCTATCGGGAACGGTTGCTCGGATTTATCCGCAAGCAAACGAATGCCGGCAGACAGGTATACATTGTTTGTCCCGCCATTGAAGAATCGGAGGAAAGTTCCGATGAAAACGGGCTTTCGGAGTTGCTCGGCCTGCGAAAAAAAGAAGAAACCGCTCCCTTGAAAGCGGCGATCCCATACACAGCCGATCTGCAAAAAAAGCTTCCGGAAGTTCCCATTGCCTTTTTACACGGAAAAATGAAGAGTGCGGAAAAAGAACGCATTATGCACGCGTTTGCCCTCGGCGAGATCAAAGTTTTGGTTTCGACGACCGTGATCGAAGTCGGCGTCAATGTTCCGAATGCAACGTTGATGATCGTGGAAAACGCCGAACGTTTCGGATTGTCACAACTTCACCAACTCAGAGGTCGGGTAGGACGCGGAACGGAACGATCCTACTGCATTTTGGTGACCGGAGAAAGTTCCGCTTCCGGGCAATCTGCCCGCGCACGTTTGCAGACCATGCACACCACGCATGACGGATATGCCATTGCCGAACAAGATCTGCTGCAACGAGGTCCGGGAGATTTTTTAGCAACGTCACAGGACGGCACGGTACGGCAAAGCGGCGGATTGCGGTTTCGTCTTGCCGATGTCGGGGCAGACATGCTTTTGATGAACGCCGCCGCCGAAGATGCGCGTACCCTTCTGATGAACGACCCCGCCCTCACGGAATATCCGCTCTTGCTGGAACGTACCGACGCATTGTTTTCCATGGACATCGGGTTGATCAGTTGAGTCCGTTTCGCATCCTCTCACATTTTTTCACAACGCGTACGGCGGATACGGTTCACGTGCCCTCAAGATCTCTCGTTCGAACGTGCCGTTTTTCGTTTGCTTGTATCGAAACGGTGCAAGTCAACGGTCCTCTCGGTTCGATAACCTGCGATCCGCCGCAAAGCGTTTCGCATCCGACCGTTGACGGATTTGCGACATGCTCCGCCCCGATCTTTGCGATCCTTTTGCCATTGCGATCAAAATTGAGCATTTTTCCCCGTTTTAATAGTCACGATCCAACCGTTTTCGGGCTTTTCGGATCGTTTGGGCAAAGAAAATAAAAGTTCGAAAACCCGACAACACTCTTGCAAAAGCAAAAAAGAGCGTTCACACCGCGATACCGCAGGTGTGAACGCTCTTTACTTTTACAGTCTTCCCGCACATCTTTGCGGGGAGCGGCAAGCATTATTTATACTTGCGCTTTCTGGCTGCTTCAGACTTTTTCTTGCGCTTTACGCTCGGCTTCTCATAGTGCTCTCTCTTGCGAAGCTCGGTGAGGACGCCGGAACGGGCGGTTGCACGCTTAAAGCGACGAAGAGCGCTGTCCAGAGACTCGCCTTCCTTAACTCTGATTTCTGCCATCTAATATCCCTCCCTCCGCCGGTAACAAGAGATAATTCTTACGGAAACGTTCTGATGATTCCAAATCAAAAATTATCTTTGAATATTATACACGATTTTCCTCTTTCTGTCAAGAGTTTTTTCAAAAAAAGATTCCGAGCTGCTCAAAATTTTGTTTTTTCAAAAGTGTCTGTAAAAAATGCCGAACCTCTTGCAAAAAGAGAAAAAAAGAGGTATAATATGATGAAGAGATATTTTTTTGCAAGAAAGGGAGGATAAAAACCGTTATGAAAGCTCCCGCAAAACTTTCCATCGGGGTACTCGGCTTCGGTTCCATGGGACG
>CAYPIV010000021.1:0-9053 GCA_964410895.1 uncultured Ruminococcus sp.
ATCTCTTCCAAAACTTCCGCATCCTTACCGTCTTTCAACCAACCGATGTTGATGACCATGTCGATCTCATCCGCCCCGTTTTGCACGGCGTTTTCGGTTTCAAATACCTTAACGGCAGTTGTGCTGTATCCTGTCGGAAAACCGATCACCGTACAAATCGCCAACCGGTCGCCGCAGTAGTCTTTTGCCCGTGCCACGTATGCGGCGGGAATGCAGACCGATGCCGTTTTGTATGTCATACCGTCCTCGCAGACCGTGCGGATCTGCTCCCATGTTGCCGCGGGGGACAATAATGTATGGTCCACGGCGGAAAAAATTTTTTGAAGATCCATTGTAAAATATCCTTTCTGCAGTCAAATAGAATCCGTTTTTATCGGAACGACCGATCAAACACGATCGGAATCCGAAAGGGGGAAAAATACCGCCCTTGTCTTTTCATTATAGCATGAACCCTTGCAAAATGCAAATGTTTTTTTCTATTTTGCGCCGAGAAGTCCCTTTTTTTCAAAAATCGAAATCATTTAAGATCCGAGGCGCAAAAGGTCAAAAAGTGAACAATACGATTCCGAACGAATACATGCCGAAATGCAGGATCAAACAAAGCGCCGCTCCCGCCAAAAGTCCGATTGTGAGGATTGGAACGCACAATAGGATGCTTTCGGCAACGTACATCCGCAAGAGCCCATACTTGGTCATTCCGCACATCGTCAGCAAAAAACGTTCTCTTTTTCGTGCACGCCAATGCCCGGTCAGCAGGTTGACGCACCCCATGAGCGAGACCGCAACGGCAATTCCGGTTGCCGCCTGCAACAGCTTGGAAAATCCGTTTAAGAGCAACCGTGTAGAAGCGGTCAACCCGCCGGGATCCATGGTCACGATCCCGTCTGCGTCCAAGAGTGCAAACAGTTCCGCTTGCAGTCGGGGATCCGACCGTGCTTCCTCCGTTAAGGAGATGCCCAACAGATCTCTGGTTCCGAAAACCGCTTCCCCGTTCAAAAAAATAAAATTGGAGTGAACGTTTTGTATTTCCGACACCGTAAAGGAATATTGCTTGCCCTCCAACGTAACGGAGACCGCATCCCCGATCCCGATCCCGGCTAAAGCCGAAAGCCCCTTGGAAATAACGATCTCGGATCTTGACGGCATTTGATCCGGAATAAAATCCCGATATAGGACCGAATCCAAAGTTCCGGATGCCACGACAGCCATAACGGTGTACCGATCGGAGATCTCCGCCGATGTGACAATGTCAAACCGTGCCGCCCCTGCCACCGAAGAAAGCGCCGCGATCCGTTCCTCGGTTTCTTGCGGAACGTTTACGGCGATCAGATCCCCTTCGAACGCATGTTCAAATAAATCGGTCTGCTTCCGCAAGACCTGTGAACAGACCGCGACCACTGTTAAGACCGCGATCAATACCGTCAAAAGACGTCCGACGTGCCGCAAAGGAAATTGTTGGCGGATATTTTTCGCCGCAAGCAAAAAATCGGCGTGTTTCCGGTACCGACGCGCAGAGCTTCGCTCTGCCGCGGAAGCATAGTTTCGCAATCGCATCGGCAATACCGTATAGAGAAATAACACGAAAAAAACGACCGCACAGAGCCCGGGAAGGTATCGGACGGAAACCGGGATCACCGCCATCAGAACAAGACTTCCCGCCGTCAGCAATGCAAACGGAAGGAACAGCGGCTTTGCTTCGCACGGTTTCGTTCGGCTTTCCTCTTTTCGGACCCATTCCGCAACGGTAATATTCTTTTGAGAGCGCAAGGAAAGGAACGTACACCCCTGCATCAACAACATGGAAAACCCGATTCCGAAAATCCAACCGGCAATTTCCACATATGTGTTCCGCTCCGGCATTTCAAAAACATTCCATGCCGCTTTCAACAGCGGGTGTGCCAAACAGACCCCGCCGATCCCGCCGAGCAGCGCATACATCCCGCTTTCCGCAAGTTGCAATCCCGCCAATTGCCGTTTGGAAGCTCCGATACTGTAAAAAAAGGCAAATTCGTAAGACCGTTGCGTTTGTAAAAGCTGTAAACAGGTTGCAAGCAACAGTCCGCACAGCAAGAGCAACACTGCGGAGATCAGAAAAACAGCCGAGCGTTGCATAAAGATCAAAAAATCTTCTCTGGCATCGCTTGCGGCAAGCGATACTTGCTTGTCCGCCAAGGCAGGCGCCGCCGCCAGACGGATAACGGCTGTCTCCGCGTTTCCCGCCTCTGCGAATCGCAGAAAAATGCGGTTGTACGGAAGCGACTGCGTCCCCATTACGGAAAGAAACAGGTTGTTCTCCGAGAAAAGATTCAAAATGCCGGATACCGACACCAACGCGTCCCGTTCTTTCAGCAATCCATCCGCCTCCGCGATCGCCTGCACCGTATAACCGACCGTCCGATCGCCGATCTGCAAATCGATCGGATCTCCCACACAAAGTCCGTATTTCGCGGCTGTCGACCGAGAAAGGATCGCGGCATTTTTTTCATTCTGCGTCGTAAAGGAGCCGTACTCAAGATACCGAAATGCAAAATAACGATCCGCCGCTTCCAAATCCACTCCGCCGACCGAAAGCAGATCGGTGCCGTCGGAAATTTCATAAAGTGCGGTAAAGGAATATTCCCCGAGGATTTGGTGAGACAGGTCCTCGGAAAGCGCTTCTTCAACGTCCTCGGAAAACAAAAATCGGACCGAAGAATCACCGCGCACGGAAAGGATCACGTCACCCAGATCCGTTTCGGAAGAGGTAAACCGTTCCGAGATTTCTTCCAATAAAAACTGCATGCGGAACGCCGTGACCGAAAGGGCAACCGCCAAAACGACCGTCAGCAAGATAAAGATCGGCTGGATCGGCGAACGTTTGACGCTTTTGCACCAATGTTTCCAATACAATCTCATGATTGCACGACCTGCCCATCTCGGATCAGCACGGTGCGTGTACCGTAGGCAGCTGCCTCGGCGCTGTGCGTTACCTGTACAACCGTTGTCCCGTATTCTCGGTTCAAACGGCACAAAAGTTCCATAACGCTTTGTGTGGAACGACTGTCCAAACTGCCGGTCGGTTCATCCAGCATCAGGACCGTCGGCTGATGTACCATTGCACGCGCAATGGCGACCCGTTGCTGTTCGCCGCCGGACATCGATTCCGGGAAGGAGTGCATCAAATGCGAAATTTCCATCAGATCGCCAAAACCCGCCATTCGTTTTTTCGCTTCCCGAAGATCACCGCCGTCCAAGTAGATCGGAAGCAAAATATTATCCTCCGCGTTCAACGTAGCGATCAAATTCAAAGATTGATACACAAACCCCAACTTGGTCCGTCTCAGCTTTGCCAGCTGCTTTTCGGTAACGGTATTCAGCGAAACGCCGTCAAACAGAACTTCACCGGAATCGGCATGCAGATTTCCCGCCAAAATATTGAGCAAAGTGCTCTTCCCGCTTCCGCTTTTTCCCATGATCGAAACAAATTCTCCGCGTTGCACGAAAAGATCGATCCCATGTAAGATCGGATTCGAACCGAATGATTTTTGAATGTTTTTGGCTTGGATCATTCTGCTCCTATCCCTCCTTCCGTCCAAAATACAAATGCCAAATACGGGCAGCGCATCCCGAAAAAACGCATTGCGGTCTGCCGCAAAGTTTCCGCCGTTTCCGACGACGGGGTATGCCCGTAGGCGCCAATCGCCTGTTGCAGATCCGTGACCGACGCAACCGATGCATCCGCAGAAGCTCGCTCATACGCTTCCCAAACCCGATATTTGATCAATACCGCCTTTTCCGCGTCCGATGCCAATTGCAATCCGGAGGATCGCTCCAAAAACGTCTCTGTTTGGATCGGCAGATCCGATAACAGCAAACAGATCGTTTGCAACCGTTGCTCCCGTGTTCCCGTTTGCAAAACGGAAAGCGTTTCCTCTGTCAAAATTTCCGCAACCGCTTGGTACAGCTCCGACAGGTCTACGCAAAAATCTCCAAGAACGGCGGCATGTTCGGCAGTCAGGAAAGCATTCCATTCCGCCTTTTGCAATGCGGTCCACCGATCGGAAAGTGACGTCGATCCGCTGTCCGTCACCCAAGCGGTCAATACGGAAAAGCAAACGCTCCACTGTTGCCGACTCGGCGTGTGCTCCGCAAGCATCTGTCGATGTTTTTGCAACAGCGCTAAATATTCCGCCGGGCGGACCGTTGTCACATCCGGATCGGAAAAGATTTCATCCGTCAGCAACGAGAACAAACTCGCGCCGAAAAAAAGTGAAGAAAGCAGAAAAGAAAAATTTTCTTTTCCGACCGTTTGCGTCAATTGTTCTCTTTGGGACAGCAATTCTTCGGAATATTCCAAATAGAATTCGTATCCGTACGTTTGATAGCGTTCTTCATAAACCTGTAACCGATAATCCGCCCAAAGTAAAAGGCACTCATAGAAAAGTTCCCCGGCGCGGTCGGTTCCCAGCAAAAGCATGCTTTCCCGATAGATCCGAGCCAAAAGGGATAAGGAGCTTGTCCGATCGGATTTCTCTGCCGAAAAGATCTGTTCCATGCTTTGACAAAGCCGCAACAGTTCCTCCGCCGTCATATTTTCCCGTTCCAGCATCGGCAGAACGGAAGATTCCATGTAAACCGACAGCCGTTTGCGCTGTTGTGCGCCCAAACGGATCCCGCGGAGTTCCGACAACATTTGCTCCGCCAAAGAAGTCAGGCGCGCCGAAAAAGTCTCTGTTTGCTCATTCGTATAACAAACAGGGACTTTTTCCACGGTCAGACGTTGTGCAGCCGTCTCGGTCGTATCCGTAGTGCTCCGAGCGCAGGATGCCAAAGAAAACAGCAAGACCAATGCCAAAGCAAAAGAAATGCCGCGGGCAAAACAGGATCGTTTCATACATTCTCCTTTGAAAAACGCCGGGAAGAGCGCTTCTTTAGAAGACTCTTCCCGGCAGGTTATGCCATATCAGCGCAATCCGTTATGCTTGATAGTAAAACCAGAAGTACCACTCGAAATACGGTTCGCTCATCTCGATGGTTCCGCCCAATCCGGAGGAAATATCCCCGAACAGAACGTGAGAAGCTACCACATAACGGTAGCAATAATGGACCTCTCCGATCTTCAGATCTCCGGAGATCGCGATCGAATAGCTTTGGAAGTCTCCGACAATCAGAGCGTCCAACGCTTCGAAGAGTTCAGTGGAGATCGTATACGTTCCGTCATCGTTTTTCGTCATGTAATCTTCCAAATCGTAAACGGAATTGGGGAACAGACACAACTCGTCTTCTTCTCCGCAGTACATCACGTACAAAGATCCGTTGGCATAGCCGAACGCCGTCCAAACGCAAACATCATCGCTTAAGAACCGGTATCCGTAGGTCCATCCATCCGGTGTGGTTCCCTTGACGTACACGATACCGCCGCCGGGAAGCTCCACCGACTCCAATTGTTTGTAGGAATCCTCAACGTCCTGCAACGCTTCCAAGGAAACGAATCTGTCATCCACTTTTGCATAGTAAGCGTTATACTCGCCGTCGGAGCAGTATTCCGCTTTGAGCGAATACACTTCAAATCCGCATTGCGCGGTCATTGTTTCGTCCTTTTCCAACGCGTCCGAGAACGGGATAATGACCGAAGAGGAAGACAAGTTGAAATTCCATTCCACATCCGCGTTCAATCCGCCGATCGTCAGATTGCCGTCATCGTCATAGGATGTATCGATGGTCGATGCCAACAATTTTTCCACCGTTTCGGGAACGGTGATGATCGCCGTTGCGTCTCTTTCCAACTTCAGCGCAACCAAGATCAACTGAACCTTATCATCGCCGGAATTTGCCAAAACATCGATATCCAAATTCCATTCGAGCAATTGACTGTTTTGATCTACCGCAAAACCGAAACCGAGTTTGTTCAAATTCAACGCGTTAAGCAGATTGTCGAACATGGTGAGTGCCTCGGAAAGAGTAACCGTGTACACCTCGGGCTCCGCATTCGAATCCTCTTCTTTTCCGAAATCAACGGAAGGAATGTTCTCGTCGGAATGAATGGTCTCGCTGTAAACAACCAGATCACCGATCTTGGTATTCTGCATGTAATTGCTGATCGTATCATACAACGAATCCAAAGTAACGGAATCGTCAAAGAGCAATGCAACAAACTCATCCAAAGTCAAAGTAGAATAGTTCAACAGGAATGCTTCGCTGTCAAATTCCTCGCCGGTTTGCGAAGCTACGATAGCATCGATCAGATCGTAAATATCGTCCATGGTGCAAACGCCGCTGGCATTCACCAAGGAAATGAAACAGTCAATGAATTTACCGCAAGTCATGGAACCGGAAATATTCTCACGAATGTATGCTTCCAGATCCGCCCAATCTTTCCAAGTCGGGTTCAGGGAACCGACCGTTGCGAAAATGCAGTCTGCGATCGTTGTATCGCAAACCGTTTGCAATTGCTCAACATAAGCTTCCAAAATTGCTTTCAGAGATGTCAGATCCAATGTATACTCGGTCTTCTCTTCCGTTGCATTCTTGGTCATAAAGAGTTCGCAAACAGCCAACCAATCTTCCCGTGTGGGAAGCGTGATCTCCCCTTCTCCGGTAACGGAAGTCTCAATTCCGAAATATGCGCAAACCTTTGCGTAGGAATTCTTCAGCGCGGAAACAGCCGCCGTAACGTCCTCCGTCTTGCAGGTCAAGCCGAGCGAAACCATGGTTTCTTCAAACTGATCGCCGTACTGAGCGAGCACTTCCTCCAGCATAGCATCATATACGTTGAAAAATTCTTCCACCTGTGCGTTCACTTCGGTTCCGACCAACTTCAGCAGTTCTACGTAATCCGCAAACGTGCCCTCCGCAACTGCGTCAATGTCCGAGATGAGGAAAAATTCTCCTTCTTCCTCGTAAACAAACACACCGTTGCGATAGTAAACGTTCACATCGGTCGTATCGGAATCTTCCTTGATCTCTACCTCGATCTGAGCTGTGTAACCGCCGTCGGTTCCCCGATTAACGGTCAACTGCAACGTCTCGCGGGCAGTGGGCATCTCATAAGTCAAGCTGAGGGTGCCCGCCTCACCTTGCAGCATCGTTTGGAACACAACATCCAACAGATCTTCAAAAGATTCGATCGGATCCTGTACCGTATTGCCGCCGTTGTCGGTTGCGGGAATCTCCTGCGATTCCGAAGCGCCGCAAACCGTGCAGGTATGGGTTTGGGATCCTGCTTCCGAAGCCGTCGCCGGTTTGGTCACCGTCCATTCACCCCAAGTATGGTCTGCCTTCGGCGTAACCGTTCCCGCCGTAATGACGGCACCGCAATCCGCACAAACCAGATCGCCCGAATAGCCTTCTTCGGTGCAAGTTGCGTTCTTAACATTTCGAAGCTCTTGATTCGTATGTTCACAGGTATCGGTCCCGCATGCAGTCAAGATCATGCACAAAGCCAATAAAACCGGCAACATACGCGCTGTCCATGTTTTTACTTTCATTTTTCTCTTCCTTTCCGAGATTTGTATTCAAGAAGCCGAAACTTCTCATGGTATCATTATACTATCATTTCGCAAAATTGTCAATAGCGAACTCCAACAAAAAGCGCATTGCCGAGCAGGAAAATGTTGGAGTTAGCTACGGATGACCGACATCGTTTTACAAAAAAGCAGTCAGAAACGTGCCGATCTGATAAACGACAAACGAAGCCAGCCACGCAACAATACACTGCTCCGCCACCACGCCGATCGCCCAACGGCTTCCCAACTCTCGCTTGACGGAAGCGATCGCAGCCACGCAGGGAGTATACAGCAAGCAAAAGATCAGCAAACTGAATGCCGACATCGGAGAAAGCGCTGCCAAAATACTCTCCGTGGAACCAAAAAGGACATTCAATGTGGAAACCACGCTTTCCTTTGCCATAAAACCGGAGATCAACGCGGTGGAGACCCTCCAATCGCCGAAGCCGAGTGGCAGGAAGACGGGAGTGATCCATCCGGAAAGCATTGCCAAAATGCTGTTTTGCGGATCGGATACCACGTTCAATCTCCAATCAAAGGTCTGCAAGAACCAGATCACGACCGTTGCGAGAAAGATGACGGTAAACGCGCGTTGCAAAAAGTCCTTTGCTTTTTCCCACAGCAAAAGCGCAACGTTTTTGACGCTCGGAAGGCGGTAGTTCGGAAGTTCCATCACAAACGGGACCGGCTCCCCGCGAAACAGCGTTCCTTTCATAAAAAATGCCATGAGGATCCCCATCAAGATCCCGACCAAGTACAAGAGGATCATTACCAATGCCGCGTGTTGCGGAAAAAACGCTTTTGCAAAGAAAGAATAGATCGGAAGTTTTGCGGAACAACTCATGTACGGAGTCAGTAAGACCGTCAACTTGCGGTCGCGTTCCGAAGAAAGCGTGCGCGTTGCCATCACACCGGGGACCGTACATCCGAAGCCAATCAGCATCGGCACAATGCTCCTCCCGGACAATCCGATCTTGCGCAACAGCTTATCCATGACGAATGCCACACGCGCGATATAACCGCTGTCCTCCATCAAAGAAAGGAAGAAGAACAACGTTACGATCACAGGCAAAAAGCCGAGCACACTGCCGACACCGTTGCAGATTCCGTCAATGATCAAGGAGTGCAACACCGAATTGATCCCGGCGGACAGCAAAACTTGGTCCAGCCAATCGGTCAAGGCGGAAATTCCGAGGTTCAACACCGTCTCCAAAGCCGCTCCGATCACATGGAAGGTCAAAAAGAACACCAATGCCATAATTCCGGCAAATGCGGGAATTGCCGTATATTTTCCGGTTAAGATTCGGTCGATCTTACGGCTTCTGGCATGCTCTTTGCTTTCCGCGGGTTTTACGACCGTTTGTTTGCAAACCGTTTCGATGAAAGTAAACCGCATTTGCGCAATGGCAGCCGAACGGTCAAGACCGCTTTCCCGTTCCAACTGTGCAATGATATGTTCGATCATATCCAATTCGTTGCGCTCCAAACCCAACCGTTGCAAAATGAACGGGTCTCCCTCGATCACCTTGCTTGCCGCAAAACGGATCGGAATATCCGCTACCCGTGCAT